>CAIRSO010000050.1 GCA_903881215.1 uncultured Bacteroidia bacterium | reverse complement strand
GACTGGGGGACTGGGAGACTAGGAGAGAGCAATAAGCAAAATTGAGACGGGGAAACGGGAAAAAAGGACTGGGAGACTAGGAGACTGGGGGACTAGGAGAGGGAAAAAGGGAAAAATTGAAACGAGAAACGGAGAAAAAGGAGAAAACAAGGATGAAATATAGAAAAGTAGGAGAAACATGATTCAAACCACTCCCCCAGTCTCCTGGTCTCCTAGTCTGATCCAGCAATCCAAGATCGGCCAGAATTATCTCAATTTATGAACAGCCTTCTCAATACGTTCGATAGTCTCCGCCTGGCCGATGATCTCGCAGATGTCGAAAATGTCGGGACCATAGCTTCCGCCGACAAGGCACAGACGCAGAGAATTCATGATGGTGCCAAAATTCCAACCTTTTTCCGTGACAAATTGAGAGAATGGCTCTTTTATCTCAGGTGCAATCCAGATATGGAGGTTTGCAAAGAATCCGGCTATTTCGGCCATCATTTCGGGTACACCATCTTTCCAGCGTTTGCTCACGATTTTCTCATCATAAGATTCAGGTGCCTGGAAAAAGAAGAATCCCTGGTCCCAGATTTCATTCACAAAATGACAGCGCTCCTTGACCAGGCCTGTCACACGGACGACCAATGGGAACGGGACCTTCACTCCTTTACTATCCAGGTATGGAAGGAATAAACCGGCAAGTTCTTCGTCGGAATGGCGTATCAAATACTGGTGGTTGAACCATTTCGTTTTCTCCGGATCGAAGCGCGAGCCGGATTTTCCGACGCGGTCGAGGGTAAAGCTGTCGATGAGTTGCTCCATTGAGAAGATTTCCTGCTCTGTACCCGGATTCCATCCCAGCAAGGATAGCATGTTGATGAAACCATCCGGCAGATAGCCATCTTCGCGGTAGCCTCTTGAAACATCACCGGTTTCCGGATCTTTCCAGGCCAACGGGAAAACTGGAAAGCCAAGCTGGTCGCCATCACGCTTGCTCAGTTTTCCCTTGCCAACAGGTTTCAGGATAAGGGGCAAATGGGAAAACTGCGGCATGGTGGACTCCCATCCGAAAGCTCTGTACAATAATATATGCAGAGGGACAGAAGGTAGCCACTCTTCACCCCGGATCACATGTGTAATCTCCATCAGGTGATCGTCGACCACGTTGGCCAGGTGGTAGGTGGGCATTCCATCGCTTTTGAAAAGGACTTTGTCGTCGAGCTGGTCGGTGTTGAACTGCACATGACCACGGATAATATCAGTCTCTTCGACCACCAGATTTTCGGGCATTTTAAAGCGAACCACGTGTGGTGCACCGGAATAGAGAAGTGATTCACAAACGTTTCCCGGTAAGGTCAGAGAATTGTTAAGTCCGGTGCGGGTAGCATTGTTGTATGTAAAGGTCTCACCCTTTGATTCGGCCAAATTTCGCAGGGCATCAAGCTCTTCGGCCGTATCAAAGGCATAATAGGCATGCCCTGAATCAATCAGATCCTGCGCATATTTGCTGTAAAGTTCTTTTCGTTCGCTTTGGCGGTAGGGAGCGTGAGGTCCTCCTTCGCGCGGTCCTTCGTCAATTTTAATTCCGCACCAGTCGAGTGCTTCCATGATGTAAGCCTCGGCACCCGGAACATAGCGCGATTGATCTGTGTCTTCGATTCGCAGCAGAAAATCACCACCGTTGTGTTTGGCAAAAAGGTAGTTAAACAGGGCGGTTCGCACACCTCCGATGTGAAGCGGACCTGTTGGGGAAGGAGCGAAGCGAACGCGTATTTTAGAAGTTGTCATGATGATATTTGTTTAATTAACCGTTAATTGTGCCGGGGTGGAAGACTGGGGGACTAGGAGACTGGAAGACTTGGGGACTGGGGGACTGGGAGACTGGGGGACTGGGGGAGTTGAACTCTGAAATTTTAAGCATTTAATTTTCTCTGCCATTCCATCAAAAATCATAAATAAAACCACTCGCCGAGTCTCCTAGTCTCCCAGTCTCCTGGTCATTATATATATTTCACTTAATCACAATATTGACAATTTTCCCAGGAACCACAATGATTTTAACAACTGACATTCCAAGGAGCCACTTTTTTGTTAAATCATTGCTCAAAACAGCATCTTCTACTTCTTTGGAATTCAGACCAACAGGCAGTTCAAGCTTGAACCGAACTTTTCCATTGAAAGAAACAGGATATTCTACAACTTCCTCCGTTAGGAAAGACGGATTAAAAATTGGCCAGGGGGAAGTTCCAACACTTTGACTGTTTCCGCTCATAGCCCACAGCTCCTCGGCCAGATGCGGTGCAAAGGGCGCAAGAATCTGGTAGAAAGTGCTGGCTGTTTCGGGAGTTACTGTTCCAACTTTGTAACAATGGTTGGTAAAGACCATCATCTGCGAAATCGCCGTATTGAATTTCATATCTTCCACATCATCTCCTACTTTTTTGAGGGTTTGATGCAGCATTTTTAGGGTTTCCTTACGCTCTGTCACCTCTGTCAAATTGGTTTTCTCTCCGAAGAAAGCAGCTACGCGACGCAGAAAATTGTACACACCTTTAACTCCGTTTTCGGTCCACGGCTTGGTGGCATCCAACGGACCGATAAACATTTCATACAACCTGAGCGAATCGGCCCCAAATTTTTCGACCACATCATCGGGATTCACCACATTCTTCAATGATTTGGACATCTTGGCCACGATCTGACGAAGTTCATCGCCGGTTTCATTGTGAAAATACTTACCCTCTTTCTCTGTGACCATATCTGAAGGGACTTTCGAACCTGAGGATGTTTCATAGGCAAAAGCCAGGATCATTCCCTGGTTGTACAATTTCTGGAATGGCTCATTGGTCGAGACGATTCCAAGATCGAACAGCACTTTGTGCCAGAACCGGCTGTAGAGCAAGTGCAATACGGCATGTTCGGCTCCTCCGACATACAGATCGACCGGCATCCAGTAGTTTTCCTTGGCTTCGGCAAAAGGTGCCGCATCATTCTTTGGATCGATAAAACGGAGATAGTACCAGCAAGAGCCTGCCCACTGAGGCATTGTATTGGTTTCGCGGCGACCTTTTCGGCCATTTGCATCGGTCACATTCAGCCATTCGCCGGCATTGGACAAGGGAGATTCACCTGTCTCGCCAGGTTGGTATTTTTCGACTTCCGGCAATTTTAACGGAAGCTCCGCATCATCGAGCAGGGTAACTTCACCATCTTCCCAGTGAATCACCGGGAATGGCTCACCCCAGTAACGCTGCCGGCTGAAGAGCCAGTCGCGCAGTTTATAGTTGATCGTTGCCTTGCCAAGTCCGGCGCTTTCCAGCCAGGAAGTAACCTGCTGAATTCCCTGTTCCTTGGTCAGTCCGTTGATATCTATTCCTATGCTATTGTTTACTGAGTTGATATACACCCCATCCTCGCTCCAGCACGCCTCACCGATAAGGACTTTCTTACGAAGTTCCGGATCTGTGCCTGTTCCGGGATCCAGAATACAGACGATGGGCAATTGATATGTTTGAGCAAATTCAAAGTCGCGGTGATCGTGTGCAGGAACGGCCATGATGGCACCGGTACCATAACCCATCAGCACATAATCTGCTACCCAGACGGGGATTTTAGCTCCGTTAAGCGGATTGATGGCATAAGTGCCGGTAAATACCCCTGTTTTACTTTTCGCCAAATCGGTGCGGTCGAGCTCACTTTTCATTGCTGCACCGGTGATATACTGAGCGACGACAGTCTTTTGTTCTGAAGTGGTAATTTCGGATACCAGCTCATGTTCAGGAGCCACTACCATATAAGTTGCTCCGAATAAAGTATCCGGACGAGTGGTATAGACCCTTAATTTTTTATCTGTTCCTGCCAGGGCAAAATCGACTTCAGCACCCGTAGAACGGCCTATCCAGTTGCGTTGCATCTCTTTAACACCCTCCGGCCAGTCGAGGTCGTTGAGACCCTCCAACAGTCGTTCGGCATAATGCGGAATCCGTAGCATCCACTGCTTAAGGAAACGACGTTCTACCTCTTTGGTTCCGCATTTTTCATGGGATCCGTCGTTTAAAACTTCCTCGTTGGCACAAACAGTTTTGCAGGTGCGGCAGTACCAAACCTGAGCTTCACCGTAATAGGCAAGTCTTTTCTGATCAACATAATCTTTGACAGTCTGCCTTCCTGCATTCAGAATTTCTTCAGGAATAATCAGTTCGTAAATAGGCTTTCCTTTACCGGCAGCGGCATCGAACCAGGTATTGTACAATTTGGTAAAAATCCACTGAGTCCATTTAAAGTAATCAGGATCAGTGGTATTGATTTCCCTATCCCAGTCATAGCTCAAACCGAGAGACTGAATCTGACGCCTGAAATTGTCACAGTTTTTTTGTGTTGTTTCGGCAGGATGAGTGCCGGTTTGAATGGCATACTGCTCGGCAGGCAATCCAAAAGCGTCCCAACCCATGGGATGAAGGACGTTAAAGCCTTTACTCCTTTTGTAACGACAGACAATATCTGTTGCGGTATAACCTTCGGGATGCCCTACATGCAATCCGGCGCCGGAAGGATAAGGAAACATATCAAGACAATAAAATTTCGGTTTTGAAAAATCGTCTATTGTTTTGAAACTCTTGTTTTCGGCCCAGAACTCCTGCCATTTGGCTTCAATCTCTTTGAAGTTATAATCCATCGTAGTTGAACTAATTGTACATGAAAATAAGGTGCAAAATTACGATTAAAATCCTAAAATATGACACAGAGGAAGAAAGAGAAGCACAGAGTTACACAGAGGTTAATAATATTCTCCCGAACTCTGCGGATCTCTGTGACCCTCTGTATCACTCTGTGTCATATTTTAATACATCGTCTAAAAACATCACTTTCTCTTTCAGTTTGAAATTAAAATCCTGAAAAACTCACAATTATTAAATGAATCTAAATCGGGTACTAATACTTTG
>CAIRSO010000049.1 GCA_903881215.1 uncultured Bacteroidia bacterium | reverse complement strand
TTAAAATCTTTCAAAACAAATAGTTCCGTTAATATCTATTGTTGAAAATTTATACAGTTCCTAAAAAAATCATTTGAAAAATGTAAAACTTGATTATGGATAGAAATTTGTAATTTAGAGGTTTCAAAGCCAGACAATTTATGATTTACGAACAAAATGCATTTCTATCGGGCTTAATCAAGGATCCGGTATTGTCCTATAAAATTATTGACATTTTACCGTTCCCCATCAACTACCGCGATTCGGAAGGTTTTTACATTACCTGTAACAAGGCATTTGAAAGATTAATTGGCGTTGGCAGGGAAGAATTGATTGGGAAATCATACCTGGAATCCCAACCCACCGATGTGGATGAGATGATGGAGATGAGAGACAAGGAGTTGTTCGAATCTGCCACCGATATTGTATACGAACATCAGTTCAAAACGGCTGACGGCAAAACACACGAGATGCTTGTCTACAAATCTGCCATCAGAAATGATGCCGGTGCTTTTGAAGGTATCGTCTCTTCTTTGTATGATGTGTCGGATCGCAGGAAGGCCGAATTGAAATCCGAAAAGGCCAGGGAGGCGTCCGTGATTGCTTCAGCCATGCTGCAGAAAATCAGGGCTGGCATTGTCATTGTGGATCATCATCTGAAAGTAATTGATTGCAACGAGTCCTTTGCTCATCTGATGGGAGAGGAGGCCGAAGAGTTGTACGAAGCAATTCCGGGTCTGCAAGGGGCCGACATCAAAGAGCTCGTTCCTGAAATTGTTGGGAAAATGTTTACCGGACTGCTCCATACCGGCGAAGAGATGCTTGAACGAGACCTGACCTTTAAGAATAAACTGCTTCATATTTCAATCGTTACAATAGTTAAAAACAAGGTTGTAGGTGCTATCATCCGCAACCTTTCATCACCAAAGCTGGTGAGGGAAGAGATCATCAGCAGGGCAATGAAGGTGACCCGACAAAACATTGAGATGGTGCAACAGGTAGCGACCTTGTTGGCAGAAAATGCTGCCCAGACCGAAGATATGCTAAATTCTATTGTGGCCGCCTATAAATACGGGGAAGACAGAAAGGATGAGTGAATTCCACATTGAGATAGATTTTAACCAAAAGCATCCTTCCGGACAAATTGTATGCGGGGATGTTTTCATCTCCAAAAAGATAAAAGAGGATGGCCGTACCATTCTTGTGCTATCCGATGGAGTGGGCCATGGCGTAAAGGCAAATGTTCTTGCGACCATGACAGCCACAATGGCACTGAACTATACCGTTTTGTACAAGCGTCCTGAAGCAGCTGCCCGAATCATCATGGAAGCATTGCCAAGGGATAAAGACGGAGTTAAAACTTATGCAACATTTACCATCATCGAACTTGAGAGTGATGGGATGGTGCGGATCGTCAACTACGACAATCCCAAAAGTGTTATTACCAGGAACGGAGTCCCATTTACTCCTACCAAGGAGTATATGCTCAATATTAAAGGGATTGAAAATATTGGCAAGGTGTTGCGCTGTCGGGAGTTCCGTGCCATGAAAGAAGATCGGATCGTATTTATGACCGATGGGATTACCCAGTCGGGGATGGAGAATGAAAAAGTAAAAATGGGCTGGGAACAAGCAAGCGTGGAGGCTTATGTGGTTCAGCAACTGGCACGGGCCAGCGATATTTCTGCCAGGCGCCTCAGCAAGAAAGTATTGAACAAAGCCATTCAAAATGATGGATTTCATCTGGTTGATGATGCAAGCTGTGGAGTGATCTATTTCAGGGATCCCCGTGAGATGCTGCTGATAACCGGTCCGCCGTTCTTCAAGGCAAAAGACCATGATTTTGCCCAAAGAATTCAGGATTACAAGGGAATCAAAATTGTATGCGGTGGTACAACTGCCGAAATCATTGCCCGTGAGTTGAGCGAGGAGATCGAAACAGAGATATCGCTCAGCAATCCATATGCCTTACCAAAATACGCAATGGCCGGGTTTCACCTGGTAACAGAGGGAATACTAACCATAGGAAAGGTAGAGGAGTTACTTGAAAATTACGACAGCGAGATAAGATACGGCAACTCTCCTGCCGAGGAGATTGTGAAGCAATTGATGCAGCACGACCGAATTGTGGTTTTGGTTGGAACCCGCATCAACTGGGCACACCACGATCCGGATCAGCCAATTGAAATGGAGATCCGGAAGTTTGTGGTCAAACGAATTGTGAAATTGCTCGAAGAGAAGTTCTTCAAAGAGGTAGTGATCAACTTCTATTAGCTTATAACACCTGACAGGTTTTCAAAACCTGTCAGGTATTATAAGCTAAGAAGATAGAATGTGAATCGTGTCCAGCAGCTTCGTGTTCACCGCCTTGTCATACTTGATCGCCCTGTTGAACGGAGTTAATTCGATTGAGTCGTTGGCGATACCCACCATCACACTTTTTTGATCGTCAAGGAGTGCCTCCACCGATGCAACACCAAGCCTGCTTGCCAAAATCCGGTCGTGAGCAGTAGGTGAACCGCCACGCTGAATGTGGCCAAGTACAGTAACCCTTACATCATATTGCGGGAAATTTTCTTCGACCAGCTTGGCGATATTAAATGCTCCTCCAGCCTTTTCACCTTCGGCTACCAAAACAATGGAGGAGTTTTTGCTTTTCCTGTAGCCCGATTTAATGTAGTTTTCTAAAGTTGTAATATCAGTATCCGTTTCGGGTATCATCACTGCCTCAGCTCCGGAAGCTATCCCTCCGTTAAGCGCCAGAAAGCCAGCATCACGTCCCATTACCTCGATGAAGAAAAGCCGCTCGTGGGCAGTGGCAGTATCCCTGATTTTATCGACAGCTTCAATGATGGTATTTAAAGCCGTATCATATCCTATGGTGAAATCGGTACCAAAAAGGTCGTTGTCTATCGTTCCGGGTACCCCAACAATTGGGATTCCAAATTCCTGGGCAAAAATGCGGGCACCGGTGAAAGTACCATCACCACCGATAACAACCAATGCATCAATTCCCTCTTCCCTCAGATGGTTGTAAGCTATTTCGCGTCCTTCCCTTAAGTGAAACTCTTTGCAGCGCGCCGATTTTAAGATAGTACCTCCTAGTTGAATGATATTACTTACATCGCCGGAGAGCAAATTTTTGAAATTTTTCTCAATCAGTCCTTTGTAGCCCTGGTAGATGCCAACCACCTCACGTTGGTAAAAGATAGCTGTCCTGACAACAGCTCTCACAGCCGCGTTCATCCCCGGGGCATCTCCACCGGAAGTTAATACGCCGATTTTCCGTATCGGATTATCTGCATAATCGTCTTGAAGTGGTGATCTGTATACTTTGTTCATTGTTTTTTTTGCAAAATTAGAAATGAAAACTGTTGGAAAATGGTTTTAAAGTTAAGTTTCTTTAAACTTTTTTCTTATTCTCCATCTTTATCAAATGGTCGGCAACCTCTTCAAGAAGCTTTTTGGGTGTAGATGTTGCACCGCAAATCCCCACAGAATCAATGTTTTCTAACCATTTTGGATCAATCTCATTCAAGTCAGAAATGAATTTTGTGTTTGGGTTGACAGATGAGCAAATGTCGAAAAGCATTTTGCCGTTTGAGCTTTTTTTCCCACTTACAAAAAGTACCAGATCAAAACGACCCGCAAATTTTTTTATCCCCGGAATCCTGTTAGCCACCTGCCTGCATATGGTGTCATGAATTTTTACCGGAACTCTTGCCGACTTATTTTTGAGAACCTCAGTTAAATGATGCAAGCCTTCCAAGCCTTTTGTCGTCTGAGAATATAAAACTATGGGACGTGAAAAATCCAGTTGGGACAAATCCTCAATTCCTTCCACCACGATGGCTTCACCATTGGTCTGACCAACCAGTCCGTTCACTTCGGCATGACCCTTCTTTCCATAAATCACTAGTTGGGTATTGTCATCGATGCCACTCTCGTAGCTTTTGAGAATCCTTTTCTGCAGTTTTAACACCACCGGACAGGTTGCATCGATCAATTTGATGTTGTGTGACTGGGCATATTTGTAAATATCAGGGGGTTCGCCATGTGCGCGAAGCAAAACTGTTGTATCACTCATGGTAAAAAATTGCTCATGAGAGATTGTGATTAAGCCTTTTTGGCGCAACCGCTCCACTTCTGAGTTGTTGTGAACGATGTCGCCCAGACAAAATAGTGGCTTATCAGATAAAAGCCGCTCCTCTGCCCGACGGATCGCCTCTACGACACCGAAACAAAAGCCTGATCCTTTGTCGACTTCAATTTTCATTTCTCTTTTCCCTGACTTTGTCCAGAATCCAGGCAAACTGCTCCTCCCTGGTCATATAACTGTTGTCCAGAACGATGGCATCCGCTGCTCTCCGCAAAGGACTTTCTGCTCTGGTTTCATCGTAACGGTCTCTTTCGGTTATATTTGTGAGAATTTCATCAAAATCAACCGACTCCTTTTTGGCAATCATTTCGTCATATCTGCGCTTAGCCCGTATCCGGGGATCCGCAGTCATGAATATTTTAAGTTCTGCAGAGGGAAAAACGACGGTGCCAATGTCGCGGCCATCCATGACAATTCCCTTGGAACGCCCCATCTCCTGTTGCTGGGCAACGAGCAATTGGCGTACTTCAGCGATGGCAGCAATCTGACTCACGTTTTGCGCAACTGCCAGTTGTCTGATCTCCATCTCAACATTCTCCCCATTGAGAAAGACCTCATTGTGAGATGTTGCCGCATTGAAAATAAAACTGATGCGAATCAACTGAAGTTTTTCCAGTATCGCAGGTAAATTGATCTTCCCGTTTCCGACAAGCCCCTCACGTAAAAAGAATAGCGTCACAGCACGATACATCGCCCCGGAATCTATAAAAATATAGTTTAGCTGTCTCGCAAGTTCTTTGGCAACGGTACTTTTACCGCAAGAAGAATATCCGTCGATGGCTATAATAATTTTTTTCTCGCTTGAATCGTTCATTCTTTAATCTTTGCTACAAAGATAATCATTCGACATTTAGCGCAGTAGGATTACTTGAGTATCCCCGATAAATTGGCTGACAATGAAAAATTGTGGACCATTCCCATGAGTGCATATCCGGATAAAGCGTAGTTAAATCGAAAGGATGAGATATTGATTCCCAGTCCGGTAGAAAACCCTACCAGCCCCGTCTGATCTCCTGTTGTCAGATCTGCGTGTCTTCGGTGGTTGTACCCAAGTCGAAAAGTAACCTTGTTTTCCGGAAAGATTTCTGCACCAAGCGCCAGGTGCCGCATGATAGAAGGGAATATAGAACTGTCACCTGTTGAAGCTTCTATTCCGTTCGGATCAGTGGTACTTACGGAAGCATTCCATCTGTTTAGATCATAGGCCGTAACGCTGAATCTCAAAGGTGCATGCTCAAGCTGATGGGTACATCCGGCTTGAAGCGACCAGGCTATTTTTTCATGTTCACTGCCACCATAATATGTCCTAAGTTGCTTTCCTAAGTTTTTGAAACAGAGAGCAAAAGTTGTTAGTTGATCGGACGATTGCCGGGTAACACCAAAGTCAGCAGTAATACCTGTCGACCAGTAATTTTCGAGGTGGGAATAGATTGGTTTTATGTTTATCCCAACCCTGCAAAGCTTTCCAATCTGTTTGGCATACGTTAAGTTTAGAGAATAATCAGAGGCACTGAAACTACCTGTAATCACACCTGTTTCGTCGGCAGCCACAAATTGACCATAATCAACGAATTGGACACCAATAGCTGCAGTGCCGTATTTGCCAAGATCCCTTGCAAAGGCACCATATCCAAAACCGATTCCTGCAAGATATTTGGTGTAATTTACGGAGAGGAAATTGTTCATTTTGGTCGAAAGCAGTGCCGGATTTTGAAGGAGTAACTCTGGATCAGGATCAGGTAAAGCGATCTGGATGCCACCCAGGGCAGCTGCTTTGGCAGAGTTGGTGAGTTGCAGAAAATTGAAAACTCCTTCTCCACCGGTTTGACCGAAGAGAGCAGGTAAAACTGTCAGGGATAAAAAGCAGGAGAGAATAACTCGATTCATTTGGTTATAGTTTGTCTTTTAACGGCCAAATGGAATAGCCACTTAATCAGTCTCGGTTGGTGTGATCATTTTCTAATGGGTAATTCATCTGTATCAATCAACCCAACAATATTAGGAAAAATCAACCGAACTTATGCCTGCTTGTCCTTGTCAGGAGAGCTTCTCTTTCAATTGTGCCACAACATTAAAGACTATCGGACAGACCTCGCAATTCTTCAGCGTCAGACCAAGCAGTTGACTAAATCTTCTCCGGTCGGTATGTGGATATTCACGGCATGCCTTGGGTCTGTATTCATAAACTGAACAGCAATTGTCGGCCATCAGAAAAGGGCATGGAGCACTATTGAACACATAATCATGTTCATCGTCGAGGTGCATGTATTGTTCAATTACCTGAGAGGGTTTCAGTCGAAGTGGTTTAGTGAGTCTTTCTATGTCTTTGTCGGTCATCATCGGACTTATACTGCCACAACAATTGGCGCAAGTGAGACAATCGAAATTTTCAAAAGCTTCATCATGAAGATTCCGAACCATTTCGTCCAGGTTTTTGGGAGGCTTTTTCTTCAGCTGCTTGAAGAATTTTTCGTTTTCAGCCTTCGCTTCTTTGCCAAGTTTGGCAACATTCTCCTTATTTGGAAACTCCTTCATTTTTATGACGCTCTCCGTTTCATCGTTTCCCTGTTTCATCGTTTCCCCGTTTCAATTCTTCCATTTCCGGCATACTTGAAGGGCAGCCACCCCTCGACTGCGCTCGGGGACCGGTTCTTCGATTCACCGTTTCATTGTTTCATCGCAGCAGTCGCCCCCTCGTCCACTCGCCCTAGTCCCCAAGTCTCCCAGTCCCCCAGTCTCCCAGTCTCCCAGTCTCCCAGTCCCCAAGTCCCCAAGTCCCCAAGTCTCCCAGTCCCCCAGTCTCCCAGTCCCCCAGTCCCCCAGTC
>CAIRSO010000048.1 GCA_903881215.1 uncultured Bacteroidia bacterium | reverse complement strand
TCTGGAAAAATATAAAAAGCAAGGTAAATGATTTTAAAATCAGGGGTTCTTATGGAAAATTAGGAAATCAGGATGTTGCAAATTATCTGTACCTCAGCACTATACCTGTAGGAACCAATTTGCCATACTTTATCAATACCGGGCGTCCGAATTACACACAAGCTCCTGGGTTGATCAGCTCAGGATTGACATGGGAAACCTCTGCAACCCTTGATTTTGGTTTGGATGCTGCTTTTCTTAACAATCGGTTAAACCTTAATTTCGACTGGTACAATAGGACGACAACCAACATGTTTGGACCTGCAGAAGCTTTGCCATCTGTCATTGGAACAAGTGTGCCAAAGAAAAATAATGCCGAGTTGGAAACGAAGGGATTTGAACTTAATTTAAGTTGGAGAGATAAATTATCAAATGGTTTAAGCTATGATTTGACTTTTATTCTGTCTGATAACTTAACCAAGGTAACCAGCTATAACAATCCGACCAGGATTCTTTCAACCTATTATGAGGGTCAGCAATTGGGTGAAATATGGGGCTATACTTCCGGTGGATTGTTTGCCACAGATGCAGAAGCCGTTGCATCAACAGCAAGTGTAAGTCAAAGTTACCTTTACAGCAGATGGCAGGCAGGTGATATGAAATACATAGACCTGAACAAGGATGGAAAAATTAACATTGGAGACAATACCATAACCAATCCTGGCGACTTATCCGTTATCGGGAATTCTACTCCGCGTTTTGCTTATGGTATAAAAGGTGGCGTCAACTGGAAAGGATTCGATTTTTCAATGTTCTGGCAAGGTGTGGGTAAAAGGGATCTTGCATTTGGAGGCAATCAGATGTATGGAATACAGAATGACGAGTGGAACAGTAGTGCATTCGTACAACATCTGGATTACTGGTCTCCCGAAAAAACCGGAGCTTATTATCCAAAGCCATATATGTCTACGGAACACAACAAGAACATTCAGACCCAAACGAGGTACCTTCTGGATGGCTCCTATATTCGTTTGAAGAATATCCAGCTTGGATATACCATTCCGGCAGGAATATTGAAGAAAATCAGGATTTCCAAGATTAATCTATATGTTTCAGGAGAGAACCTTCTGACTTACTCAAAGCTGCCAAAACAGTTTGATCCTGAAGTAAGTATTGGTGACTGGGGAATTGCTGGTAGAACCTATCCAATGACCAAGTCCATCTCCTTTGGAACTAAAATTACATTCTAAAAACTGAAATCATGAAAAGAATATATCTCTATTTGATTTTTGCACTTCTCATTTTCTCCGCGTGCAATAAACAGGATTTTTTAAACCGCTACCCACAGGATGCAATTACTGATGCAAATTATTGGAGAACATCAAGCGACCTTGAATTGTATGTGAATCAGTATTATGTAAAATTCCCGAATTTGTATGAGATGACCAGTAGTACAGGAACAGGAATTTACGGTGTTGACAATAATAGCGACAATATGGTATCTGCCATGTTTAATAAAACACTAGGCGGGACCAATACCATTTCCCCTAGTGGGGGTGGATGGGATTGGAGCGATATCAGAAGTACAAATGTATTTTTGGCCAACTACAAAAGTTGTACTTCTCCAAT
>CAIRSO010000047.1 GCA_903881215.1 uncultured Bacteroidia bacterium | reverse complement strand
GCAACACTGAAGAAACATTTTCTCCGCATTTTAACTACAAAGGTTTCCAGTATATTGAAGTATCTTCTGACAAACCAATAGATTTGAATCAAGCCAGTATTGTAGGGCTATTTATGCACAGTGATGTTCCTCCGGCAGGGAAAATTGAAAGCTCCAATCCGACCATCAACAAGATCTGGGAGGCAGCCAACAATTCATACCTCTCCAATTTATATGGCTATCCGACTGATTGCCCGCAACGCGAGAAAAACGGCTGGACCGGAGATGGCCAAATAGCTGTCGAAACAGGCCTTTACAATTTTGACGGTATTACCATATACGAAAAATGGCTGGCCGACCACTGCGATGAACAGCAGCCCAATGGCGTGCTTCCAAATATCATCCCCACCTCAGGATGGGGATATGACTGGGCCAACGGTCCCGACTGGACCAGTTCTCTGCTGATCATCCCCTGGAATATTTACCAATTTTATGGTGACAGCAGATTGTTAAAGTTGACCTACGACAACATGAAAAGATATGTCGACTACATCAACCGTATTAGTCCGGAAAACCTTACCGACTGGGGCCTTGGCGACTGGATTCCGGTAAAATCCAAGGCAAGTAAAGAGCTCACTTCCTCCTGTTACTATTTCACGGATGCCTACATTCTGGCCAGAACGGCTAAATTGCTAGGCAACATGGATGATTTTGAGAGGTATTCAATCCTGGCAGAAAAAATTAAAAATGCCATCAACAAAAAATTTCTGAACAGCACAACAGGTATTTACGCCACAGGACTGCAGACAGAACTGGCTGCCCCACTTTTCTGGGGTGTTGTTCCGGAAGAAATGAAACCGCTGGTCGCAGCCAATTTGGCCAAAAGAGTGGAGGCCGACCAATTTCATTTGGATGTCGGATTGCTGGGGACCAAAGCCCTGCTAAATGCACTAAGCGAAAATGGATTTCCAGAGATTGCCTACAAAATTGCCTCACAGGAAACCTTCCCTTCATGGGGTTGGTGGATAAAAAATGGGGCGACGACACTTTACGAAAATTGGCCAATTAATGCGAAATCTGATATTTCACTGAACCATATTATGTTTGGAGAGATCAGTGCATGGTTCTACAAAGCTTTGGGCGGCATACGTCCGGATCCAGATCAGCCCGGCTTTAAAAATATTCTGCTCGAACCATACTTTGTAAACGGGTTGGACCATTTTGAGGCTTCACATCAGGGTCCATATGGAATGATCCTGTCAAAATGGGTAAAATCTAAAGAAAAAATTGACTATTTTGTGACGGTTCCGGCCAATAGCAGTGCTACCTTAATATTGCCGGAACAAGCTGTAAAGGAAGGGAACCAACCCATTGAATCCAATCAGTTTATCAATATAATAGCTACTGACAAAACATCTTTGAAGCTTTCTCTTTTAGCCGGAAGCTATCATTTTACATTTAAATTGAACAAAAAATGAGAAAAATCTTTGCCTCTGTTTGCACCATTTTAATTGCAGGATTTTGTGCATTCGGACAAAACTCTTCTAACTTGACAGAAGAAGAGTACAACCATGCATGGGAAAATCAGACCATCAGTCAGATTAACAGGGAACCGGCTCACGCTACTTTTATACCTTATGACAAAGAGGCTAAAGTAGCTGTCAATGATCTGGCCTCCTCCCCTTTTTACCAGTGCCTGAATGGCAAATGGAAATTCAATCTGGTTAATCATCCTTCACTCAGACCGGAAGGTTTTTTCAAACCCACATTTGACGATGCTAAATGGGACCTCATTGATGTACCTTCCAATTGGGAACTGCAAGGATACGACTATCCTATCTATACCAACATCACTTATCCTCATCCGGTGTCTCCACCATTTATCAAGGGAGATCACAATCCTGTTGGTACTTACCGGATGCAGTTTGAAACGCCGGCAACATGGACAGGCAAAGAGATCATGCTCCATTTTGGCGCAGCTGGTTCAGCTTATTATGTCTGGGTTAATGGGCAGAAGGTTGGTTACAGCGAAGACAGCAAAACCCCATCAGAATTTAACATCACCAAATACCTGCAGGTGGGTAAAAATCTTTTGGCAGTCCAGATATTCAGATGGAGCGACGGTTCATATCTGGAAGATCAGGATTTCTTCCGGATGAGCGGTATCACCAGGGATGTTTATTTGCTCGCAAGAAATCAGGTTCATCTGTCGGACTTCAGGAGTGTAGCTTCATTGGATGAGAAATATCAGGATGGACTCTTCAATCTTGACCTGAATATCCGCAATCTTGGTACAGGAAAACCCGTCGTTAATGTAGAAACCAAACTGATAAAAGAAGGCAAAGAAGTATTTAAGGAAAGCTCTAAACTAATCTGTCAACAGAATAACAACAGCCTGAGGTTTTCGAAAAATCTGCCCAAGGTTCAGACATGGAGTAACGAGACGCCCAATCTCTATCAATTAATTATAACCCTTAAGGATCAAAACGGAAAAATAATTGAGACAGAAGGTTGCAAAGTCGGGTTCAGAAAAGTGGAGATTAAGAATGGTAATCTCTGTGTGAATGGGAAGAAAATATACATCAAAGGGGTAAATATGCATGAACACCATGAGGTGAACGGCCATGTGCTTGACAGAGCCACCATGATCAAAGACCTCTCGCTGATGAAGCAGTTCAACATCAACACCGTCAGAACCAGCCACTATCCTCAACCGGAATTATGGTACGAACTATGCGATCAGTACGGCATGTACCTTATCGACGAAGCAAACATCGAATCGCATGGCCTGGGTTATGGAAAGGAATCTCTGGCCAAGGATTCAACCTGGCTGGATGCTCATATGTTCAGGACAAGAAATATGGTTGAGAGGGACAAAAACCATCCATCGGTGATCATCTGGTCATTGGGCAATGAAGCCGGCGATGGAACCAACTTTGAAAAGACCTATTCCTTTATCAAGGCATTTGATCAAACCCGCCCGGTACAGTATGAACAAGCCGGTCAGAAATCACATACCGATATCGTTTGCCCGATGTACAGCCGGATTCCAGATATCATCAAATATGCCAAAAGCCACAAAGACCGTCCGCTCATCATGTGCGAATATGCCCATGCCATGGGAAACAGTGTCGGCAACTTCCAGGATTACTGGGATGCAATTGAACAATATGACATGCTGCAGGGTGGATGCATCTGGGACTGGGTTGATCAGGGTCTGCTGACAAAAAACAAGCAAGGGGAATCGTTTTGGTCTTACGGAGGAGATTTTGGGCCTAAGGATGTGGTTTCAGATGGAAATTTCTGTTGCAATGGCTTGGTTAATCCCGACAGAAATCCAAAGGCTTCACTGTATGAAGTTAAAAAGGTATACCAGAATGTTGGTTTTAAGGTTGTAGATCCTTCAAAAGGTAAATACAGCATCACCAACAAATTCAACTTTACCGATCTGAAAAATCTTCAATTTTCCTGGCGCGTTGAAGCCGATGGAGTAACCATCAAAAAGGGTGATTTTTTCATGCCCGTTCCGCCCGGATCAAAGAAAGAGATTCTTTTACCACAAACCATCGAACCCGAATCAGGGAAAGAGTATTTCATCATTTTCGAGGCGAAAACATTGCAGGCGACAGATCTGGTTTCTAAAGGACATGTTGTTGCTTATGAGCAATTTGCTTTACCTGTTTCAAAGGCTGCTGCTGCAGTTAAACCTGTCGGTAAGGTAAACGTTGATCAAAAAGCCGAGGTTGCAATCGTATCAGGATCCAATTTCAAAATTCAGTTTGATCTTGTGAAAGGAAAAATTTCTGAGCTGAACTATTTTGGCCAGGAGATGCTAAACGAAGGCAAAGGGCCTGAGCCGGACTTCTGGCGTGCCCCAACCGACAATGATTTTGGCAATGGCCTCGACAAGCGTTGCCAGGTATGGAGAAAAGCCGGTACAAACAGACAACTGATCGACAAGAAAGTCATGCTAATCTCCGATAATGAGGTTGAAATCAGATTCACTTTTACCTTGCCAGGCATGAAAGGTGAGACAGTTGGAACGTACGAAAGCGCTTATCAGGTGTATGGTGATGGATCAATTTTTCTCAAAAACAGCTTCTCGCCGGGCATGGATAAACTACCCGAACTGCCTCGAATGGGTATGCAGCTACAACTTGGTCGTGAGTTTGAGAATCTGGCATGGTATGGCCGCGGACCTCTTGAGAATTATTGGGACCGCAAAACCAGTATGCTTGTTGGCAAATATGAAGGCAAAGTTAAAGACCAATATTTCCCCTATGTCAGACCTCAGGAAAATGGCAATAAATCTGATGTTCGCTGGGCTTCACTAACCAACAATGAAGGCAATGGCATCCTGAT
>CAIRSO010000046.1 GCA_903881215.1 uncultured Bacteroidia bacterium | reverse complement strand
ATGAACTTACTTCTCCAATTTCCATTTATGAAATTCACTTAGGTTCCTGGAGACGCAAAGCCGATGAGGAAGATCGTTTTTTAACGTATCAGGAGATGGCACCGGAACTGGCAGAATACATAAAAAAAATGGGTTTTACTCATGTGGAATTCCTTCCAATTATGGAACATCCTTTTTATGGTTCATGGGGATACCAGACAACCGGATATTTCGCTCCAACCAGTCGATACGGCACACCTCAGGATTTTATGTTCCTGATCGATTATTTGCATCAGCACGATATCGCGGTGATTATAGATTGGGTTCCATCTCATTTTCCGGGTGATGAGCATGGGCTCGCATATTTTGATGGTACCTGTATTTATGAACATGCGGATCCTAAAAAGGGTTTTCATCCTGACTGGAAAAGTTTCATATTTAATTATGGACGTCACGAAGTTCAGGCATTCCTCATAAGTAGTGCGCTTTTCTGGCTTGAAAAGTACCATATCGACGGAATACGGGTAGATGCTGTCGCATCGATGCTCTATCTTGATTATTCGCGAAAACAAGGTGAATGGATCCCCAATAAGTTCGGTGGAAGAGAAAACCTTGAAGCTATAGACTTCCTTAAAAAATTTAATCAGGAAGTTTATAAGGCATTCCCTGATGTTCAAACTATTGCTGAAGAGTCAACCGCCTGGCCCATGGTTTCTCGTCCTACCTATGTTGGTGGTTTGGGTTTTGGAATGAAATGGAATATGGGGTGGATGCATGATAGTCTCGAATACTTAAGTAAAGATCCTGTTTATAGAAAGTATCATCACGGAGAACTGACATTCAGTATGTTGTACGCCTTTACTGAGAATTATGTTCTTCCATTGTCTCATGACGAGATTGTGCACGGAAAAAAATCACTTGTTAATAAAATGCCCGGTGATGACTGGCAGCGCCTTGCTAATTTACGACTGCTGCTCGCTTACCAATTTATGCATCCCGGTAAAAAGCTACTCTTTATGAGTATGGAAATTGCCCAGTGGACTGAGTGGGCTCACGATAGCAGTGTTGAATGGAAACTTACAGAGTGGGAGCGCCATAGTGGTGTGCAACTTTTGGTATCTGATCTGAATCGCATTTACAGAACAATCCCTGCCTTGCATGAATTCGATTTTGATCCCAAGGGTTTTGAATGGATGGACTGCAACGACTGGGAAAACAGCACACTCGCATTTGTTCGTAAAGGTAGTGATCCTGAAGACATCGTCCTGGTAGCGTGTAACTTTACTCCGATGCCTCGCGAAAAATACAAGGTCGGTGTTCCTCTGGAAGGGTTCTGGCAGGAAGTCCTTAATACTGATGCGAAAGAGTACGGTGGAAGTGGTGTCGGAAATGCTGGTGCTGTTGTAACTCAGCCGGTACCGCTGCATAATAAAAAACAATCGTTAGTTCTAAAATTGCCGCCGTTAGGCATAGTTGTATTCAGATATAAAAAACCTGAAATCATTGAAGTTGTCGAAGATAAAAGCTCTTCGGATTGATTCGTGATATAGTCGATAGAAAATAATTTGTAATTGCT
>CAIRSO010000045.1 GCA_903881215.1 uncultured Bacteroidia bacterium | reverse complement strand
TGCGGAACTGCCTAATGCACCTGTTCCCTCCTCCTCTATTTTGACAGCCTCTCCTCCGACATTCTTGTAAATAAAATATTTTCTGTTGACGGTGTTTCCCAGGATTTTTGTCTCGATTGAACGTGGACGGCCGTCGTTTGGAAAAAAATAGAAACCTTTTCTGATGATGCCTGCATAATATTCCGAATCCAGTACTGGACATCCCATCTCTTCACTTCCTGTTCCTGTGCTTTGCTTACTGGAACTCCGCATACTGCACGAGTTTGAAACGTCATATTTTTTTAGCCTCATCAGAGTCAAGGGTGGGAGTATTGTACCTTTCACCAGCTTACTCAAAAACACCAATTTCTTGCCAGTAGATATTTGATGAAATTATCTCATATTCACTAAAATCTCTTTTATTGTCTTTATAGGATTCCCATATTACAGATATTGTGCAAATATTATTTTTAATATCAACCTCTAATATTTCGCCATCATCATAATATTTATTAATATCGTAACATTTATTAATACAATTAACCAACTGACCATCCTTTTTAATAGTTTGAATATTATCAAAACATAAGTATCCAGTATAGGTATGCCCCTCTTTCCCATATTGCACAGCTTCAAGTTCAAAAATAATCTTAGATGCTTCTTTTCTAACATCAAGAATTACAGCATCATGGAAAGAGATATCATTTAATTCCACCATAAATAAACTCCTATCCTAAAACCAAATGTGAAGGAACGCTTCCCTTTGGTACAGGTTTACCGTTTTTGTCTAAATATTGATCTCCTTTACCAGTCTTATCTGGATTAAACCTATGATAATGATCCTCCCCTTTAAAACCATCTTTACCTGGAACTCCTTTGTCGAAAGAAACCTTATCACCTGTTTCTTCGTTTATAAAATCACGGTGGCCTTTTGCTGCCGCTCTAGGATCGGTTGTCTCTTTATAACCTGCCTTCAACAAATCATCTGGATTTTTAGGTAATTGGGGTAAGTTACCATCAGATTTTCCGGGACAATCACATTTAGGTTTTGTTGTTTCAGTAGCTGGTTTTGTCGCTTCAGTAATAGGTTTTGTTAATTCAGTAGCTGGCTTTACAATTGTATCAATCGCAGGTTTAGGCACTATTGGTTTTGGTGTAATTAATAATGTCCATCCTTGTAGTCCTAGATAATCCCATAGATTAACAGAATCATTTAAGCACATGGCGTACAGGTTTTCCCCTCCTTCTTCATCGATGAGGTCTCGTCCGAACCATCTTCCACCCTCTGAATAATAATATCTGAAGTTATAGTACACAAGCCCTGTTTCAACATCGAAATATTCCGAGCTAAAACGTATAGGGTTCTCATCCGCATAATCTCCAGACTGAGTAATTATTTTGCCGAAGGGCGAATATTCATAATGAGCTTTCCTATTGCCAGCCGCATCAATCAGTTCGCTCACGTTCTTATTGGCATCCAGCACATAATAGTAGGTGGCATTCAGCGCAGTGTCGGTTATGGAATACGGCTCTTCCCCATTCCAGACTATCTTTTTCAGGATGGCGTTGCTGTTTAATCCATCAAGCTCCTCAGCGAGCTTGAATCCGTCATAGGCAAAACGCAGGTTCTTGGTAGTCGTTCCACCTTCAATCACCTTCTTTTCACTTCTGCGTCCAGTGTAATCATACTTAAATTCAAGACGCTGTCCAGCCTTTTCCATGGAGGCAAGAGCATTATCCCCGCTCCAAGTGTTAGTCCAAGTTCCAGACGAAAGAGGAGCATTAGTCATATTCCCATCAAAATCATAGCTTGGTGTCTTCGGTGCGCCATCGTTGATAAGGGAATATTGGTTCAGGTTATTTGCCGTGTAGGACGTTGAAACCGTTGAACCTGTTTCAGTTGAGCTTGAAGTCAAACGGTTGCCAATCGGGTCAAAATTAAACCCATAATTGTAAGTATTCTGATTCTGCGCCACTGCACTCGTGACCTCGCTCTTGTCATTATACCCATAGTTTATCGAATCCGCCTGTGTGAACGCTGTCCCTGATTTGCCCATCGCCGTCCTTCTGCCCAGGTCGTCGTTCGTGTAGGAATAGGAGGA
>CAIRSO010000044.1 GCA_903881215.1 uncultured Bacteroidia bacterium | reverse complement strand
ATCCAGAACAATCGCTCCATTTAACAATGAATCTGTTTTAGCCCATTTTTCCTTCGAACTTCTGTTTCTGGCTACGATGTGTCCATCTGATTCCAGGTATGTGACAGATCCTCCCTTTTGTACATCAAAAAAACTTCCATTTAGGGCAACCAGAGAATTCGAGTCCTCGCCGAAACGGCTCGTTTTTTTTAGCAATGAATCGGAATAAGCGATATCAATTTTGTATGTCGGGAAGGCATCCTTTCTGTACTCAGCAATGACAATATTCTGCTTTTCCCGAAATAGACTATCATCATTCATAAGATAAAGGGCAACGGACTCTGCATTAAATGGGATTCGATATTTTTGGAGGTCTATAGTTTGACAATCTCCTGGAAGGTAGGCTGCAAATAAAATGGCCAGAGATAAAACGATACGAATCTTACACATTTTCAAAGATTTAATAATGGTTTGCTTTCGAAGAGTAATTTAGACTCAAAATTGCACCAGCTTTCTGCCATGATATTCCTTTGAAGAAATCAATTTCCTGATCTCTTCAAAATTTTCATGGGTTACTTTTCCTGCCACAATGATGGAGACTTGAGGCCCGGCCACTTCAATCATTCGATTCAACGTTTCCGCTGCTTTTTCGGCCGTTTTTTCCCCGCCCGATGTTAGAATGCGATCAACACCTAGAGCTTTTAACGCAGTAACACTCTCAAAAAGGTCGGTTGATTCATCTATCGCTTTGTGAAAAGTAACTTGCATAGGTCGTGCGAGCTGAACAAGTTGCCGGGTCCTGGTTACATCAATATTCATTGTCTCATCAAGGAGACCGAATACGACACCCTGGACAGACAATTCTTTGCATTTCAAAATATCTTCCTGCATAATTTCAATTTCATCCTGAGAATAGTTGAAGTTTCCGCCTCTTGGGCGAATCATAACCATCACTGGAACGGATAGTTTTTCTAAACATTTTTTTATGGTGCCGAATGAAGGAGTGGTCCCCCCCACAGATAGATTTTCGCACAGTTCTATACGTGTTGCACCTGCGTGCACCGCCTTAACAGCTTCCTCAAATGACTCCACACAAACTTCTTTGATAGTATTCATGAATATTCAGTTAATTTAATGACTGCATCATTGCTTGAATTTTTTACTTTATGAGCACTAGCTTAAGGACATCAGAATATTTATTTGAACTTGTACCATACTCGATCTTAGCTAAATAAACTCCAGGTGTAAGGTTGTACCGGGATGCATCAAAATTAAAGCTATACTTTCCGGAATTAACCATTTTATCAGCAAGAATACAAATCTCTTTGCCAACCAGATTTGTCACAACAATTTTGAGATAACCATCGAAAGCCAAATTGGCAGCAATACTAGTTACTTGTTTAAATGGATTTGGAATTGCTGCAAAATTAACACTGTGCTGTGGTGCAGAGGTAACTTGAGCCATCTTCAGACCAAATTCAGGATGAATTTCTGCAAGCTGATTAGCAAACTCATAACCATCAATTACGTTGAACAATGCTGT
>CAIRSO010000043.1 GCA_903881215.1 uncultured Bacteroidia bacterium | reverse complement strand
TTATGCAAAGTTGTAGTGTAAAGTTGGCTCGTAATATCCTGATTCACAGCACAGCTTTTTCTTCGACTTTGCATAATGAATTGCTTTCCATAAAAGAACAGTTCAATCTTCCAACGTTCTTTGTATAACTGTGCAATAATAAACGCTTCGTGCTCAAAATTGTTGGTCAAAAAGACGTAAGTGTTCCCGGTTTCTGCGTCAAAATACTTTATTCTGCGCATCAATTCAGGATAATCTTTCCTGGTGTAGAATCCGGTAAGCCTTACAGACTGATCACAACGTAGACCGCATTTTTTATCGACAAGTCGGCTATAAAGTCTTTTACATGCCATGTTGGTCTTTGCCCTTGTGACAAAGAATCCCTTTTTCTGATGGATGTTGAAAAGTCTTTCATAATCAACGTAGCCCATGTCCATGACGTAAATTGCGCCAGGCTCTGTTTCAATCAGATCAAGGACATTGACATCATGGCACAAACCATCGGTAATCTCGATAAAAGTGGGTATAGAACCGCGCAGATCCAGGAGGGTATGCATTTTTACCGCTCCCTTTGCTTTTCGGAACTTTGCCCAGGGGAATAGATTCAGGCACAAATTGATGGTTGTACTGTCAAGGGCATAAGCCATATTGTCGATATCAAGCAGAAAATCATTGTCTGATCGATATAGACGTCTGGCCTCCTTGATCAATACTTGAGCGAAGTCTGCATAAATACGCCAGTTTCTGTTTTCATTGGCTTCGGCCAGCGTTGACTTTGAAACTGGGTGTTTGATACCACTGTGATAAAGTTTGCCAGACATAGCTGTCAGGCAGGCTTCAATGTCCCGGAGACTTTCACGATAGGTAAGCTGTGCGAAGCTCATTACATAAAAGTGCTCTCGACAAGTAAACGTTCTTACGCGATAATTACCTTTATAAGCATCAACACATTTGTTAAACTCATACTCAGGCAAAAATGACATCAATTGTGATAAAACAGTCTTCCCTTGGTTCATCGTCTTGCGGATTAATACCGCAAAGATCAAAAATCAAGATTTCAAATCGAAAAATCAAAGAACGTACCTCTAACCCTTTAATGATAAGGGTTTCAGAGGGTATTATAATTTCTTAACCGGACACTAGTGATTCATTATGAGTTCCAAACCATTTGACCTGGATTGCTTTAAACTCAAAAACCACCCTTACTACAAGACGATATTTGTTTCCCATGATGTTAAATACAATCCTGTCATCTCCCACTAAGCTTGCATTATGATACACGTCCTTCAATTCGTTAAAATTTTTAAAATCACTGTTAACGAGTTCCGAGTACCATTCAAATATAGCTGTTTCAGCAGCAGGGTACTTCTTGCAATAATCCAACAATGTTTTACGTGTGATAATATTAAACACTTCACAAAGATAATAAATGTTTTCTAATAGAGAACTTTTGTGAAAATTAATGTCGTGTCAAAATTTATTTCGAAAGCTAGGAAAGGTAATATGTATGTAACTGAAGAATGATCTTCTGGTCATTTTCAGAATGAAGATGCAATAAACCCACCAAAGTAGCCTCAAAATCAACGCTCAGCCTCTCCAGAAAAGCAGCATCCGAATCGGTTGCATTTCCCTCCTCATCCCTGGCGTTAAACGAAAACCCATATGACATAGCCTTCAAAATCAGATCATACGGCATTTGCTTTTCGATCGCCATATGGACAATACCCATGAAACGGTCGTCCGAACTGAGCTTCCTGTTAAGGTCCTGACCAACCCTGAATATAGTATCCCTTAAAGCTTTGTTCCGGAATCTCCTGATCAAGTCGTCAATATGATGAATCAGGTCATCTAAGGTAAAATCATCAGGATAGGATCTTAACAAAATATCAGCCGACTGCAACATAACGGCTCGTGTGAAACGAAGCACCTCCGGATCGTCCAGTACTTCATACATGTAAACCATCTCAGGATGAAGAGAATGGCCATAATAGGCAGCTGTTGCATGTCCCAGGTTGTGAATGAAGGCTTTGCGATCGACCCATGCCTTAATATTGGCTTTGGGCGATAATCCATTCACATCAGGAATTGCAGATCGAAAGCCTTTCTGATCGAGAATCAAATTGTTATAAGGTTCAGCAAATACCATCAGCGGATCCTTTTCCATCTCAGCCAATGGCATGATCGGAACCATTTTCCCGATACTTGTTTCAACCAGGCCGACAAGTTTTTCGACCGGATAATCCGCAGGCAGGCAGAATATTAATTGTTCCCTGACAAAATCGGCAGCATCACGCATGTTCTCTGCCAATATAATATCCAAAGGTGAAAATGGGTTTTGCCGGTATCTGATTATAAGGCCATCCGCTACAACCGGAATTACTTTTACCAGCGCATTTTTGCCAACATTGACCGAAAGAATTCCTGCAGTTGCTACGGCTTCTGTCACTTGCTCACGATCGAAAGCAGAAATAGCACGAACATTTTGGACAACAATCACATGCTCCTCCTCCCCTTTGATCACAACAGGATAACAGCCCTGCTGGTTCAGCCTTTCTACCAAGGACTGGTCTACATCAACAAAAACTACCTGATAACCAGAGCATCCAAAAAGCTGGCCCAGAAAGGACCTTCCTATTTTGCCGGCTCCGAAAATGACGATTTTTAAGGGATCAATTTCCAACTTGTCTTTTATATTTAGCATAATAAGGTCCGATTTTGGAAAGTTTTTCCCCTTCTGCTGCTTCATGGTAAGTTCCACCCACATAAAAACAGGCAAACCCGCCTGAAACGACGCCCCAGGCAGAGGCTTCCATCAGATCGAGTGATTGGCTCTTGCTTTTCAGCTGTTCAACAATGGAATAGAGCACTCCTCCGACAAAATTATCTCCGCAACCAGTCGTATCACCTGATCTGTTAATTTTCAGATCTGTGGTTATCTGTTGGCTTACAGGAATAGAGATTAATTCCTGTTTACCAAATATTTTCCCATTCGACCAAACATGCAATTCTTTCGAACCATTGGTAATGATAAATGCTGATAATCCGCTCTGTACGAAGAAAGAACAAGCATCATCTTTATCAGAGGTCCCACTCAAGCGAAGGGCTTCTTCATGGTCGGCCACCAGCAGATCAATGTATTTATAGCTTTCCCTGGATTCCCCCAATGGCCATTTCTGACCGGGATCCCTCTTCTCATTTCTGAAATCATAAACGGTATTCACTACCGTAATGGCTCCTTTCTCTTTGGATTTCTTTAGCAAAGCGGTTAGTTCATCGTGGATAGAGGGTACCAGGGCCGTTCCACCAAAAACAACCACATCTGAACCAAAAAAATCATCCTGAAGATATTCCGGTAGAAAGGAATTGGCAGCACCGATGGTGTTGATAAAGATCCGTTCTCCATGGCCATGGTCGAAATTGGGATCTGAAAAGACAAAGGTGGAAGGGGTATAACCGGCAACCAACTGATAATCCGGCAATCTGACTGGTGTTTTTTCAATTGCACTCTTCAGATAAGAACCGGTCCCATCCAATCCTCCCCTGCCATAAAATTTCACCACACAATCCTCTTTGTTAGCTGTTTGGGCCAGGTGAATTAAAGGAACGATGGAAGGACCACCTATGTTGATTTTATCGGACTGTCTGTTTTTCGTAATTAGGCGTAAAACCTCCTCAAAAGGAATTTTGGCAAAGGCCATAAAATCCTCCAGAAAGACCAGCTGACCTGGAACAAGCCCTCCATCACCAGGCTCTTTAGAAAGCAAAGGTTGAAACGACTCCGCGTTGAAATCTATGTTATTGTAGAGCACATCGACTAAACAGCACCCCACTCCGGAAACAGTTATCATATTTTTTTGTACTTAAATAATTTGTCACACAGAGGAACTTCAAGAGAAGCCAGAGTTACACAGAGAAATGAATAATACGAAAAATGAAAATCTATTAATGCTATTTCTTTTTCTCTGTGTAACTCTGTGCGTCTCTGTGTATCTCTGTGTAATATTTCAATCTAAAAACTTCCCATAATCCCCAACCAGCAAATGGATAGGTTTCTCATCTTCTTCGATAACAGGAAATCGGCCAATGCCTCCGAAAAAGCAGTTATCTGAGGCATCGTCATTGACAGCACTCACTTCCCCAACCAAAACTTTCCCCTTGCCTGATTCCCCATAAAAACGGTGGTACATTCCTTGCTCAAGCGTAATGCTTTCACCGGGTTTCAGAATGACTTTTCCACCAGCTTTAACACTACGTTGAATGCCATCAGTTTTGAAATGAACGTCAGTAGTATCCATACTTTCATCCTGTTTGGAATTAAATAGTTCAATTACCAGGTTTCCTCCACCCCGGTTGATGATGTCTTCCATTTTTGACCAGTGAAAGTGCATCGGAGTCTCCTGATTCTCTTCAACTATCATGATTTTTTCAGCGTAAGGTTTTTTGTCGACTCCCAGCTTTCCATTGCGGATAGTGAAAAGAAAAAGACCCCGGGTCTTGAAATCTCCCAATCCAAAATCAGTGATATCCCAACCCAAAAAATTATTGCGGATTTCGGTGGTTTCGGCTAATTGAGACCTCCAGTCATCCACACTCCAATAAGCCCAGGGAGGTAGAACAAAACATTTTTCTGCCATAAAATTCTTGGCATCCAGGAGAATGGTGTTAATTTCACTTCTCTTCATCTTTAAGGTATTTTAATTGAATGATATTATCTGGCTCGTAATAAAAATCACACAGAGAAACACCAAAAGTAGCACAGAGTTTCACAGAGAAAAAATAGTTAATCGTGTTAACACTTCAAATCAAGAATACTCTAAAATTGTTTTCAAATTAACTCTGTGTAGCTCTGTGCTTCTCTGTGTAGCTCCGTGTAACAATTTATTTTTTAATATTTCAAAATTCAAGTTCAACAAATTTTACTTCAAATGGAGAAAAATGAATTTTTGCGCTGCTTATGGAAACCTTTTTGCCCATTGCATTGACCAACGAAATAGTTTTTACTGGTCGGCCAGAAACTGTACTTGAAACGGAAATGTCAGATTGAAGACCTTCCAGTTCCCTGAAATGCAATACCACAGCATCTTTTCCATTGACAGACGGCCGACTGTTTACCAGCAATACATTGGGAGAACCATCAATCTTAAGCGTTTCAGTCAGAAACTCTTTCAGCTCCGGTTTCCCCGAAGGAAAAGTCCTGGTGGGAAAGCTATTTCGTTCTCCCAAACCAAATTTACTGGCAAAAGTGTTGGTTGTATCTTTTGTTGATGTGAGCTGATAACTCCAGCTGAAACCGCCTTCCTGGTAAGCCCTGAAGTTGGTGAACCAATAGTTGTTCATCACCCACGAGTAGAGCCATGTATTGCCTTGCTTTGGATATCGTTCAAATTTACCCATGTTCATATCACTGAAATGCCATAGGGGTATTTCATCGCTCACAACAACAATCTGACCTGTTTTGCCTCGAACTGCTACAAAATTCTGCGCTACATTCCAGTCGGAGGACGAACCGGGCAACTGTTCGCCTTGTGTTAATATACCCCCAATGGTTTCGAAGACAATTCTGGAATCGGGCAATGAGAAAGGAAAGGCCACATACAATGCTTCCGGATCGGTTATTATCTGTTTATGAGCAGTATATTTCAGCTCTACTTTCTTGTCATTTTTGAAAAGCCGGATTTCCAGATCCAGACCTTTGGGCGATTTGTCTGTTCCTTTGTCCATGCCGGCTAGGTCGGCCGAGATAATGATGCTTTCCCAAACATCGCCGTTTGCTCCCTTTTTGATTTGAACATTGGAAACGGAACTATGGGATGGCTCATATTTATTGCGTGTTGGCATGGTTTCATGAATGGCCTGACCAATTTTCCAGGGGTTTTGCGGATCGATCAATTCAAGCTGCAAATCCTTGTCGTACAAGCTTCCGATGGCTCCGGTAGTTTTGTCTACTATCAACCTGTAATATTTATTTTGCAGTTCATCGGTATTCGAAACCTCCTTGCTCTGTGCAATCGCCTGATCTGTGACAACGATTTTTAGCGTTTTGACGCCAAGAGCCGGAATATCCTTGACATCTATCTCCCAATAGGCACCTTCCGCCCGTTTTTGAATCATTTGGGCAGGGACTTCGGATCCCGAAGAAAGGTCGATAATCTTCACCTTTTTAAGGATTGGGAGGACCTCAAAATCTATGAAAAGCTTCACGTTACCGGAGCGTTTCCACCCCAGTGAGTTGATAACATGGATAACCGAAAAGTCTGCTTTCTTTAAAAAAGGCTGAAACCTTGCCAATGCCTCCTCATGCAGCAATGTCTGCATTTTCAAGGCTTCCCAGGCATAGGATCCTTTCTGGAGCCATTGGCGCGTAGTATTTTCGGAATGGGGACGGTCAATACTTTCGTCTGCTCCAAACGTATGTTCATCATAAAAAATGGCATTTTCAGCGATGTGATCAGTTTCAGACTGCAAATCATGGTTGAGCTCCCCTCCTTTTAAGGCGACCATGGCAAAAAGTCCTTCGTCGACCTGTTTCAAATTCTGCAATTTTCTTACTTCCGCTGTTTCGCGGGAAGCAGAACCTGCACCATCAGTCCACCAATCCAGCCATGCTTTCCTGTAAACAGGTAATTTGTCCGCATAATTTTTTTCTACATATTCGAAAAATTCACTTACAACGGCAAGTTTTAGTTTAGGCGTTTCATATTTTTCGTTCCATTCCTTAACCAGTTGGCAGGCCGCTGTCGAAGGTGGAGCATTGTCGGTAAAGTACCCTGAAAACTGTATGGCAATCTTATCAAAAGGGTACTTTTTTGCATCCAGATTTGCCAGATGACCCAGCATTTTCTCAGGTAGAATAGCCTTAGTTTCCATTCCGAAGAAATTGCCGGTCATGTAGTGATCCGCCCTGAAGGACAAAAGTTTTTCGCCGGAGGGCGCTTGCCACCAAAAGAGCGTAGGAAGATCAAAGGGAAGAATGGATCTCGTCTCATTGATCCCCATGTTCAGGTACTTTACACCGGTATTCTTGAAATAGTCGGGCATGCACCATGCAATGCCGTTGACATCGTTCTGCATAACTGTTTTAACCGGGAAACCTGCCTCCTGAACAATTTGCAACGGTCTTAGGAAGTCTGTCATCAGGTTTTCATCCGATGTTTCCGCCATGTTGCAAAACATTCCGGTAACTTCTATGCGACCTTCGGCAACCCGCTTTTTTAAACGTTCAATTTGTGCCTTAGGCCGGGTTTTAAGGTACTCTTTCACTACCCAGGCAGATTCGCAGGTCCAGCGAAATTTGGCATCATCAGGCAGATTATCTGTTTGGTCGCAATAGTCGAGTGCATAGTCAATATATCTCTGGTGCTCGGCCAGAATTTCAGATTGTGGTCTGGTGTATCCGATATCAGTATGTGAATGCTGAACCAAATAAATTTCCCATTTTCGGGGTGGAGTTACAATCAAGTCTGATTTGACTGCACTGCCACCGTCAATGCTTGTCAGAAAAATCATTTTCTTGTTTTTCCTGATCGCAGGGATGGTGATCAAATAGCTATTACTTCCTTTTTCCAAGTCTGCTTTCAGAACTTCCCTACCCGATTCTTTTACCAGAATTGTTCCTGCCTGAGTGGATTTGTAGCTAACCAGAACCTGCTGAAATGCTTGATTCTTTTCCTTATACCTTACCGGGGCATTTTTAAATTCTACTTTCTGTTCCGTTTTTACCTGCGCCTGAGTCGGGAACACTGGTAAAACAAGAAATAAAACCAAAAAAAAATTTGAACAAAAATTCTTCATAAGTGGTTGTTTAAGCAGTACCAAATGTAGACAGATGATTTCTCAATTCAAAACATGTCCTTAGATAACAAGATTAAACCGATTTCTAAAAGGATTAAAAGTATTAACCCCACCCTACCACGGATTACACGAATTACACAAATTATTAAAAAATTATGTTTAGAGAGTTTAATAAGGTTTTAAAGTCTGAAAGTTTTAAATTGTTTGGAGGTTTCGAAGAGTCAGAGGAGTCTGAAGAGTTTAAAATGTTTGGAAAATTTGGAAATGGCTGGAGTTGCGATCGCCCGCTCTCCCACTCGCCCATTCTCCTGGTCCTCCAGTTTCCTAGTTCCCCCTCTTTTACCATAGCGATGCAACACATTTTTTTATAAATTTGAACCTGATCAACACAAACCACTTATGAATGCAATGCCTTACGTAATCGGTGCATTAGCCTTTCTGGCTTTGGCTTATCGATTGTACTACAGTTTTATCGCCACCAAAGTATTGATGCTGAACGACGAGGTAGAAGCTCCCTCTTTCCGGCTTTTCGACAAGCACAACTACTATCCAATGCCCAAATGGGTAGTTTTCGGTCATCATTTCGCCGCGATAGCGGGGGCTGGTCCGCTTGTTGGCCCCGTACTTGCTGCCCAATTTGGGTTTATGCCGGGTTTTGTCTGGATGCTGGTGGGCGCTGTGATGGCAGGCGCGGTTCATGATGTTGTAATATTGACAGCATCTGTCAGGCATGACGGAAAATCTCTGGCTGAAATTGCCAAAATCGAAATAAGCAGTTTTAGCGGGAACATCACCTCTATAGCAGTCTTGATCATTCTGGTCATAGCCCTGGCGGGTCTAGGTGTTGTGGTTGTCAACGCATTGGCGGAAAGTTCATGGGGTACTTTTACCATCGCAATGACCATCCCCATTGCCATTTTCATGGGATTGTGGATGTTTAAATTCCGAAAAGGAAAAACTGTCGAGGCAACCATCATGGGTGTCATATTACTTTCGCTGGCAGTTATCTACGGCAAATATGTCCCGGGATCCCCTTTCGAAAGCTGGTTTACATTTGACCGAAAGACTCTAACCATCATGTTGGCGGGTTATGGCTTCTTTGCCTCTGTTTTACCGGTTTGGTTGCTTCTTTCACCCAGGGATTATCTCAGTTCTATCATGAAATTGACGGTTATTGCCATGCTTGCTGTGGGAATAATAATGGTTGCTCCTGAAATTAAGATGCCCAATTTTACCCCTTTTATCCATGGTGGAGGACCTATTATTCCGGGTACTTTGTTTCCATACCTGTTTATCACCATTGCCTGTGGTGCCATTTCCGGATTTCACGCCTTGGTAAGTTCGGGTACTACGCCAAAGATGATCATGAAAGAATCTCATATTAAGCCTATTGCGGTAGGTTCTATGCTAGCGGAAGCCATGGTTAGTATTCTTGCACTGATAGCTGCAACGAGTCTTTTTCCTCTTGATTATTTTCAGATTAACGTATCTCCGGAGAAGTTTGCTCAAATTCTTCCTCAGCTTCAGGCAATGGGATTTCACGAATCAAATCTGACCCAACTATCGGCTGAGGTTGGCGAAAAAATTGCCGGACGACCTGGAGGCGCTGTATCTCTGGCGGTTGGAATGGCGCAGATTTTCTCTTCACTTCCCGGTTTAAACGGACTCATGTCCTACTGGTATCATTTTGCCATCATGTTCGAAGCATTGTTTATTCTCACTACCGTGGATGCCGGTACACGGATTGCCCGTTTTATTCTACAAGATACGCTTGGAAAAATTTATGCTCCCTTTGCCCGTACCAACTGGATTCCTGGTAATATCATTGCCAGTTCCCTGATCGTATTAGCCTGGGGCTATTTTATCTATACCGGTACGGTCTCAACCATTTGGCCCATGTTTGGTGTTGCGAATCAACTACTCGCCACATTGGCGCTCGCGATCGGCACCTCCTGGCTAATTAACCATGGAAAACGAAAATACATCTGGATTACCATCGTCCCAATGACCTTTGTAGGAATAACCACAGTTACAGGAGGCACTATGAACCTTTTCAACATTTATTTTCCTCAGATCCTGGTGGCAACCAGCCGGACCCAGGGAATTGTCAATTCCACGCTGACAGTAGTGATTCTGGTCTGTGTATTGCTAATTATGGTGGAAGCGGTTTCGAAATGGGTTAAAAAGGCTAAAGGTTAAAGGCTAAAGGTTAAAGGTTAAAGGCTAAAGTGTGGGACTCCGAAAATTCGTGGCTAAGCTATGAGTTATGAGTTATGAGATATGATTTATAACGCTGCGATCTTGATTGAAGCGTTCTTCACTTTAGCCTTTTGCCTTTAGATCATGTAGATATTCGGAAGGGGTTTTGCCAAACTGTTCCTTGAAGGAGCGCGAAAAGTAGGAATGTGAGTTAAATCCCGCCATCGCACTAACCTCTTCTACGTTAGCAACACCTTCTCTGAATAACCTTGCAGCATATTCCAACCGGATGGTGCGAATAAAATCTGTTGCTGATTTGCCCGTTAAGGCTTTTAGTTTGCGATAGAGTGTACTCTGACTGAGATTCAAGTGATTGGCCAGGAGTTCTGTATCCATCTTTTCGTCAGTTAAATTATTCTCCACATAACTAATCGCACTGGCCATCATCTTTTGGTCCGGTGTAGCCGGAATATCTTTATCAAAGCCAATAGAAATCTTCTTTGAATAGTGCTCCTGCAGCAATATTCTATTTGCGAAGATGTTCTTAATACGCGAAATCAGTACCTCCTTATTAAAAGGCTTTTCCAAATAATCATCGGCTCCGGAAGCAAATCCTTCAATTTTATTTTCCACGGAAGTAAGGGCTGTAAGCAAAATGATCGGAATATGACTGGTTTTCAAATTATTCTTCAATTCATTAACCAGATCAATCCCACTCTTTCCAGGCATCAGAACATCCGATATGATCAGGTCAGGAAGAAAGATTTGTGCCTTTTCGATGCCTTCAATACCGGTAAAAGCAGATATAATCCGGTATTCATCAGCAAGAATATTACAGATAAAATTACTGAGATCGAGATGATCTTCTACAACCAGCACGAGTTTATCAGGTTTTCTTTTCGAATGATCACGGGTATTCCAATTTTCAACAAATGTGGTATTCTGACTTTCATTCAAAAAATTATCATCATGTTGGGGGTGGCTTGCCAGAATAAGCTTACTGTTTGCATCTGCCGGATTTTCATCCCCGACAGATACATTGTAAGGAAGCCTGACCCTAAATATAGAACCTTTCCCCACTTCAGATTCCAGCTCAATTTCTCCTCCATGAAGCAAAACCATATATTTAGTAAGATGTAGTCCAATGCCGGTTCCACTATGAGGGATCTCATGGTTTTCAATTCTAAAAAACCGATCAAAAACTCTTTCAATCAATTTACTCTCAATGCCTGGTCCGCTGTCTCTAACTGATATCTGAACATAGGTCTTGGTTTTCAATTCTCCAATGATCATCGCATTTGAAGAGTTGGTCGAGGAAATATTTTTTTGCCCTGATGAGATTTCAACTTGAATGGTTCCTTTTTCCGGTGTAAATTTGAAAGCATTCGAAAGAAGATTGAAAACTACTTTGTCGATTTTTTCCGCATCAAATGAGACGATTAACTGATCTTGAAGGGGCTCAAAAACATAGTTGATATTCTTTTGCCTGGCAGCATCAATGAAATAATTATATATTTCATTGACAAATAGAACAAGATCTGCCCTAATTACCTTCAGTTCGGCTTTATTCTCCTCGATTTGCCTGAATTCGAGCAGTTGATTGATAAGTTTAAGCAGTCTTCCGGAGTTGCGTTTTATCAGCGACAATTGATTAAATGTATCCTGACCAATCCCCGGAGCGCTTATCAATGTCTCAACAGGACCGGTTATCAATGTAAGTGGTGTTCTTAATTCATGGGAGATATTGGTGAAAAAATTTAGCTTATTCTGATGCGATTTTTCTTCTTCAAGTCTTTGCAATCTTTCTATTTCGATCTGGTGCATTAGCCTTGTCCTGTGGATTACGATGCGGCGCACCAATATTCCCAGGATTATTAACAGTATTATATAGAGAGAAATTGCCAGGTAACTTAGAAGAATGGGACGTGGAATGATAATATTCAATGTGGAAGGCTGTAGGTTCCAAACCATATCGTTGTTGCAAGCCATGACTTCAAAAACATACTTCCCAGGTGGAATATTCGTATATGTTGCTTTGTTTAATGATCCGGCTTCCACCCAGTTGGGAT
>CAIRSO010000042.1 GCA_903881215.1 uncultured Bacteroidia bacterium | reverse complement strand
CTATAAATTTACTTATGTTATTAACTGAATAATAGGCTCCTTTTGCACCAAGAGTGATTACAATTGTTTTCAATCCCATTTCTTTCAGTTTCTTATTCAACTCAGATATTCTTATTTCCTGGGAACCTGAGTTTGCAATTAAGGCAGCTTCCTTCTCATTTGGAGTTATGATATCAACACTTTGCAGAATTTCCGAATCAAGTGTTCTGGCAGGTGCAGGATTAAGTATTACCGGAATATTGTACTTCCGTGCCATTAAAATAATGGATTTGACGGTATTGAGGGGTATTTCCAATTGAACTAGAACAATTTGAGACGTTCTTACCACACCTTCAATTTTAGTGATGTCTTCTGGTAACAGGTGACTATTGGCTCCCGGTGCCACAGAAATACTATTTTCACCACTTTCGGCTACATTTATCAAAGCCATACCTGAGGAAATGTGATCTATAATCTTTATGTGTGAAATATCGATTCCCTCCTTGTTCAGTTCATTGATTGCATTCAGTCCGAACTGATCATTTCCTACACAAGCAATAAATACTACATCGCCACCAGCCCTGGCTGCTGCCACCGCTTGGTTGGCGCCTTTACCCCCCTGTACAATACTGAATTCACCTCCAAGGACTGTTTCCCCGGGAAGAGGTAAATGGGGAACTTTGATAACCAAATCTGTATTTGAACTGCCAAATACGCATATACGAGGTTTCATAGAGATAGATTATTAACTAAGCCTGGAAGCTATAAGAACTCCCAGTCCCAAAACATAAAAGAAGAACATTAATGCAATCAATAAGTTAACACCCCTCACACCTTTGAATTCTTTCCAGATAAAAACTCCCCACAAGGCGGCAACCAATGTCGCGCCCTGTCCCAGGCCATAAGAAATTGCAAAGCCAGCCTGCCCGGAAGCAATTATATTGAATGTCATGCCAAGGCTCCAGATTGCGCCACCCAGGATACCAATTGAATGTAACCTTAGATTACCTTCAGTAAAATAGTCACGGTATTTAACTTTTACCCCGGTAACAGGCTTGTACATTACATTAGAATTCCATATAAAATTTGAGAGTATTAATCCGACTGAAAATATTACGGAAGCAGAATAAGGAGTTAATTTCCCCATTTCAGGATTGACAAAATCAGTTGCCATTGATGCTGCGACAAATCTGTAGAAGAATCCCATCAGAAGTCCTGCTGCAACTGAAATTATAATTCCTTTCCGGGACGCTTTTCCGTCCGTAGCCGGCATTTTTCTGTATGCCAGAGCAGCAAGAATTATTGCAACAGTAATAAGAACTATCCCAGTGAATATCAGAATTGGATTCCCTACGGGATAGCCTATATAATTTGTAATTACGCCAATGATCAAAGCGAGTCCTATTCCCACCGGGAATGCAACTGCCATCCCAGCAATATCGATTGCAGCGACAAGCAGGATGTTTGCTAAATTAAACACTACACCTCCTAGTAATGCCAGGCCTATAGATGAGGAATCGCTCTGCCTAAGATCTGCCATAAAACCTCTGCCTTCATCACCGGTACTTCCCATAGTAAAGGCAAGTACCAGCGAAAGGAGCAATACCCCGAGTGAATAATCCCAATAAAACAATTGAAAAGCCCATTTTTTAGATGCGAGCTTCTGTGTATTAGCCCAGGAACCCCAGCACAGCATAGTAATTATACACAATACTACTGCCCAAGGATAAGAATTTAATATATACATAATTAATTTTTCAGTTAATTTTTCACTTATTAAATATTTTCAATTTACGACGATGCTCTTTTTTTATTGCCGGCTTATTTTGCTGTTGCTTCCAGGTGAAGCAAGTTCTGAGGTTTCATGTTTTCCAGGGATCGCACGCCATTAATACATTCGCCCAGCCATTACCGTCCAAATCTCTATAGCCGCCGAAACCCAATCCGGGACCGTACATTGTTGCATGGCTTCTCACCTGACTTGGCAAAAACGACATGTCACAAAGCCGATCCTCCGTTCCATACCGACCAGAATCGCTAAATGGCTTACCTTGGTAAGGATTAAAAATTTAGCGCCACGAAGAATTTAAAGTGAGGAAAAGTTTGAAGTGCCTAAATTTTAAAATCAGGCTCTCTAAGAAAATTGTGAATGAAAACATCTTCTATTCAGGCACTTCAAACTATAATTACTGATTAGCTAATATAAATAAGATGCTATCTTCTTTATATAGCATCTTATTTAAATTCTCAGGCTAAAACAACCTTATTGAAGAGGGTCAAAGGTACCTCCCCATGTATTGTTCTGTTCCATTTTACTGTTGCGGGCCAAAATAGCTGCAGGTATACCAAAGAATGAATATTTATCTTCAGCAAGCATAGCTGTCTTACCGGCATTATCCTCCTGAACAATAATAGTTAACTTATCAAAAAAAGTATCAATATTAGCCATACCTACAGGTCGTTCTGAAACTGGTCCGTTATATTGTACCATTAGCCCGTGGCGGGTTCCATTTGCCATGTCGCTGAATACTTTGGTATAAGTGCGCCATCTTCTTAGATCCCACCATCTTTTATCTTCAAAAGCGAGTTCAACAAATCGTTCGTTCTGAATAACCTGCCTGAGTGTAGCAACAGTTGTGGCAGTGATTCCATATTTACCATCGACACCGGCATCAATACCAGCCCTATTCCTGATTTTATAAAGGGCATCCAGTGCATCACTGTTGTTTCCGGCTTCATTGGCTGCTTCTGCCAAATTCAGAAGAACCTCAGCATAACGAATTTCGATATAGTCAATAGCACTATTTGCAGCTGTCGCTTTTGTTATATTCTGGTCGTTCATTTTAGCACAATAAAAACTGGAAAATGTAGAGTAACCAGTTAAATCTGTTGGGCTTGATTCTTTTCCATCAACGCCAGTTTTAGAATTTCCGTCCTTATCGTAATAATAAGTCCATAAATTTTCTTGATTTATAACCATATCAGGAATGTAAGGTGCCGCTCCGTTGTATGCAATCTGGTCATAGAACCGTTTACTTCTGTTTTGGTGCAACTTCCTGTAATCCATTGTTTTCGGATCCCACATGGAACCATTTTTCAATGGATCTGCATTTACCAGTTCAAGAGAAGGATAATTAAGACCGTTACCGCCCGGGGAATAAATTTCCGGTCGTTGCCGTTGCGCAAGATTAGAAGAACCACCATTTGGAGATTCCGGATAGGAATGTCGCCGAACCATTATTACCTCTTTGTTCATTTTGTTTAACCATATCCCCTTATAGCTGTCATACAATCCTTTCCCTTGCGAATTCAAAAAAGTAATGGCTTGTTTGTTTGCATTAT
>CAIRSO010000041.1 GCA_903881215.1 uncultured Bacteroidia bacterium | reverse complement strand
TTAAACAACGTATTATAATATATATCAGTGTTTTATGATATTTCATTTATTTTTGATATACAGTTTCTATACAGTTGTTGTTGTTTTTATAGATTAATTTCACAGCAAATATAACTCAAAAAAAGTTTTATGGTAATCACGACATCACTGATATTGAATTTCTACTGTTTGGGATTTTAACTATTATCACACTCCGTACCCTACCATCCAGATATTCTTTATTTATTCCAGCATTTCGAATACTTGAGGTCAATGCTAAAAAAGACTATTTAGGGATGAACCATCCAGACAAATCTTTACTTCTCTCCAAACGCTTTTCAATTGAATTTGGCAATTCAGGAAAGAAATCGATGCCAGTTAGTCTTTCAACATAGTCAACGGTCACAATATATGTTTGAAGTGGATTAATAGTGTTTTCATTTGGGATTAAAAAGGCTATCATCTTTACCTGCCCTTTGGGGTCATAGATGACCTTATAGAAGTTTTGTGGCACTGTGACTCCATTGCTTCCTATTTTGCCCTTATTTTGCTTTAAAACACCTGCAGTGACCACGTATAATCTACCTGTAGTTTGTGCCCATTGCCTTACCTGAATCTCTAAGTCATTCCAAATACCTGCATTAAAATCTTTATCCTGCGGACTCATATTAGATAAGTAGAAGGATTCAGTCATTGCTATAAGGTTCTGTTTCATATCTCCTGCTGGACAAAGGTGACCTCTGTCATACCCAGAACCTCTGTAATCTTCAAGCTGTGCAGAGATAGTTGAAACTAAGGAATCTGGACGATAATCATCTGTTCTTTGTTGTTTACCCTTCAACATTTCGGCTGTTAGTAAATAATATACCCATTCGGCTTGTTCGTCCTTTTCAGAGTAAGACAGAGTATAATAGCTATGCTTGACTATTTGATGTGTTGTGGATGTCGGTAGTAACTCCTGAGCCGTTGAGGCAATGGAATTACTCAGAAGTATTGTGAGAATTGTTATTATTGATTTAACTTTCATTAAAGTTCGAGTTACATAAATAACCATTATAATTACCTCACAGAATGATTCCGCTTAGTACCTAAACGCCAGTTATTATTCCTGAATTTACGCATTCCGAACACTTCCAGTGAATTTCGTTTTTATCCAAATCAATTGCACTTGAAATAATCCCAAAACAACCTTTCCGAAAACACCTGATAGTTGTTGGAGTTAGTTCTGTTGGTAGTTTTTCAAATGTTTCGTCCATGACAAGAGAAAAGAATGCCGATATCGCTCGTGCTTGCTTTGGTATTTCTTTTGGGATATGATTTTCACCTTTGTTTATATGGCAGTTTTTGCTGTTGTTCATTTGATAAATTTTAGTCCTGTTGGTTTGTCAGTGAGTTTGAAAAATGGGACTTGAGATAAAATTAGAATTACTCCTGACGATGCTCGTCCAACGTAATTTTGGTTGATATAATCACGAGTAATAGAACCATCTGTCAAAAGTTTGTTGATTGCTTGCTTAAATATTTCAACTTTAATTTTTCCAATGTTCCCATTGGAAGTTATGCGTTCAACTTCACTCCAATTCACTTTTAAAATTTGGTTTGTGTCTCCGTTATCTCTTATCAAGGTTTTGCCTTGCAATGGTATGATATGCTTTTCCCAAATGCTTTCAAATGTCTTGTTATTAGGGAGCTTTTTGCTTGTAGTCAATGGAATTTCGCTGTTAATATGGAAAAATCGGACATATAGACCACCCTTAACCGTTTTTGTAAGACCATGCTTAACCGGCAGTGAAAGACCACCCCTAAGTTAACATCCTTTTTTGCCT
>CAIRSO010000040.1 GCA_903881215.1 uncultured Bacteroidia bacterium | reverse complement strand
TGCTTCAATCTCCTCTTTGGATTTGAACAGGTTGGAATAGGTCTCCATTTCATCCCCCAGTTCACCCTGTAATTCATCAAAGTAGGCTTTGTTGGTGGCATCAAACTCTTTTCGGATATCTGCAAAATCGACTACAAAACCATACCTGAATTTTCTGTAAGGTCTGTTTACTCTTGTTAAGGTTTGAAGCAGATTGTGGTCTTTGACGATCCTTCCGATGTATAATTTTTTAAGACGTTTGGCATCAAAACCTGTTAGCAGCATATTGTAGACAAAGAGCAGATCAATCTTGCCATACTTAAAATCCTCCACTTCAGTTTTGCGATCCTCTTTAGTACCGACGTCGTGTAAGATCAGTGAGGCAGTCAAGCTCTTTTTATTTGCTTTCTGGTAATTGCTATATTCAGGCGAAGGTTCGGCTGCCATTGTATAGGGTGCCACTTCCTCAATTACTTTTTGGGTAGGGTTGTATTTGCTTACAAAGATCTCAAACAATTTTCTTGCCTGCTCCGAACTATCACAAACCACCATACCACCAATTGTATGATCTGTAAACCTTATCCTACTTTTCAAAAAATCTTCAACAATGTAATCCAGCATGGGTTCCACGAATTTCTCATGGGCATAGATAAATTTTTTATCAGTAGTCCCCTTGAGTATTTCGACATCTCTCAAGGCTTTCTCCAGCTGAATTTTGTAGTTCGTCTCAATACCCTCCCGAATGAGCTTCAACGTATATCCATCTGCTATTGAAGCATTGTAGTAATACTTATGGATATAGTCTCCAAAGGTTGCCTTGGACGTCCTGTCCTTTCCAATCAGAGGTGTTCCGGTTAAGCCAATAAGTACAGCGTTCCGGTCAGAACTAAAGAGATTGGCCAGAAAACTTCCTATTGGATTGTAACTCCTGTGTACTTCATCCAAAAAATAAACACGCTGCGTATTGATATCGTAATCATTGGCCTTCAAGACGTCGGTATCATCCTTGAATTTTTGGATATTTACCACCGTTATTTCACGTTTGCCACTAAGATTGTGAATCGCCTGGTTCAGACGAAAGTTTCTCAGCAATTCATCTTTGGAATTGACCGTGTGAACAATCAGGCCCCGACTGGCAAACTCTGTTTTTGCCTGGTTCATCAGGTCGATACGATCTACAATAAAATAAAACTTAGGAATGACAGACTTCTTTCTATAATAATCCGTCAAATATTGAACATTGAAGAAAGCAAGTGCTGTTTTTCCACTTCCCTGGGTGTGCCAGATAATTCCTTTTTTGATCCCTTTTTCAAGGGTCTGTTCAATGGCCTTGGTGGCAAACAATTGTGGATAGCGCATGATGTGTTTCTCAATACCCGTTTCAGCATGAACGTAGGCAAAACAGTATTTGAGTAACATAGCCAATCGCTCCTTGCAAAAGAGTGAAGTCAGGATTCGGTTGGTTGGGGTATTGTACTCCTTATTGGTAATGAACTCTGGAGAATATTTTATGGAGGAGAGATTGTTGTCCTTAAGCACAATATTTTCCAGTTCATCTTCTTCCGGTATGAGCAGGTTCACCAAATCCAACTGCTCTTCTTCCCTGAAGCAGTTAAAGTTTGCAGAAGAATAAGATGTGGAGGAGTAAAAGGCTCCCTGAATGGGTTCAATGGACTCTACATCATACTCCATGTTGTTGGAGTAGACAAGAGCCTGGGTGATATTTATAAATTTCCTGAATTTCTTGTTTTTAAACCTTGCATTGATCCTGTTCCTTTCAGCAAGCACCCCATCTTGGTTGTTGGGTTTTTTAACTTCAATGAATGCAAGGGGCATTCCGTTGATGAGAAGTGTAATGTCAGGACGAAACTCTTCATCTCCATTCCTGTAGGTCAGCTCTGTTACAACGTGCAATGAATTATTGCTAAAGTTATTGAAATCTATCAGTTTTACCCCGGAGGATGCTGTCAGCATTGCGTAGAAGGCTTCGCCAAGGTCTTCATTGTCCAAAGCCAGAACGACATTCTCGTAGTACCTTTTCACATCTCCGGATTCAATTTCCGGGTTGATTCGAAGAATGCTTTCAGCAAACAAGTCAGTGAAAATGTTGGTATTTATATCGTATTTAGCTTTTGATAGAGATAAGTAGGTGTACCCCAGTCTGCAAAGATGCAAGATGGCCGGAATTTTTACTCTTGTATTTTCATTAAAGGACATTGACTAACAAGTTTTTTGATCTTAGGTTTGGTATGCCTAAAACTAAGCAATGTATTTCAAACAAAAAACCAATTTCGTAATTTCATTATGATTAAAAGGAGTGGATGATTTTTGACTCTTTTGCATGCTCCTTCGGAGTAGCAAATTATAATTCCATCATTTGATTGGCAGTTCAATTTGGTGATCCCAGTTAAAGTGTAGCCACTTTTCCTACTAATCATTTGTCATCATAAATCCTGAACCTCCAACCAAAAACCAAGAATTTCCCTTTATATACAAGCCTTTGGGTGCAAGGCTTTTCATTGCTATTATACTTTTAAAATGTGTATTATCTGTGTAAAAAGGTGTGATATATGAGCGTATAAAAACAGATCAGTTCACTTCGGATAAAACGGTTTAATTTCCATTTTTAAAAACCATGCGCCCAATCTGGCTGGATTCAATGTTTTTTTTGGTTTCAGGAGGAAGCAATGGTTCCAGATTGATTAAAGCAGTTAAAACGATCAGGGCCCACCCCATAGGGCAGGCACTGATGTTCCTAGTATATCAACGAATGATTCGCCCCAGATTTCTTTTTTGATCGATAACGGTAAATTGCTTCAACTCGTGGATAAGTGCTGTTACTTTCTGCTTATCTGGTTCTGGCAGTTTGTTGTTTCCTGAATCTGCTCCAATGTTTACCTGTGCAGGATTACATTGTCTGATTAGGCCAACCAGTTCATCGAGATCAAAATCTAATATTGGTTCTATCGTGACCAGCGTCTGTACTGATTTACTGGCTATTTCCATAGCTGCAGCCCTTTGCTCTGGAGTAGGAGAGTTTTTCATTATCTCCGAATACCATCGGTTAGTTTCAATGGTAGTGCATAACTGAGCTTTCTGCAAAATATAAGGCGATTGAATAAAGTCCAGAAATCGAGCGGGGTTCTTTGTTTGAAGCAGATATTTGTTTTCGAACTGGGAGCAATGATTTAGCGTATCTTTTATCCATTCTTCAGGAATATCTGCTGCAAACATATCGTTACTGCTGCCAACGAATAGGTAGTTTCCTTTGCCCAGGTCAGTTCTTAACTCAGCGTTATCGAATCTTACTGGAGGCCTTTCACCGAATTTCCCCATGTAACAATAAGAACAGCCGTGGGAGCATTTCCCCTTGACTGTGTTCCAGGTATGTGTTACAAAAGTGTACATATTTCCTTTACTAATATTGAGTGCCATAATTTTGTTGTTTTTAAACACATTTTCATCCATGGACTGATTAAAGCCCACGGATAATGTGTGTTGTGTTAAGATTTTTGATTTTCTA
>CAIRSO010000039.1 GCA_903881215.1 uncultured Bacteroidia bacterium | reverse complement strand
GTCTCCCAGTCCCCAAGTCCCCCAGTCCCCAAGTCTCCCAGTCTCCCACTCCCCCAGTCCCCCAGTCCCCCAGTCTCCCACTCTCCCACTCTCCCCTTCGTCCCTTCTTCCACTCGCCCGCTCGTTCTTCCTAAAACGCCGCCCTATACCTCCCATTGTCCTCCTCCATGAGTGAGCGGTATGATTCATATCTGGAGCTGGAGACGCTACCCGAACTAACTGCCTCTTTTACTGCGCAGCCGGGTTCATGCATGTGGGTACAATTGAAAAAGCGACATTGATCCAATAACCGGAACATTTCCGGAAAATAATGCGAAATCTCAGCTTTTTCCATGTCGATAACACCAAAACCCCTGATTCCGGGTGTGTCGATCAGGTAGCTGTCATCCGATAGGATATGCATTTCGGCAAAAGTTGTGGTATGCTTTCCTTGTTGGTGGTGATCAGATATTTCGTTGGTTTTAAGTTGAAGTGCAGGGTTGAGACAGTTCAGCAAAGATGATTTTCCCACTCCTGAATGACCGGAAAAAAGCGTCATTTTCCCCAGAAGCTGCGTTTGAAGTTGGGAGATATTATGGTTGGTTTTGGCAGAAACCCTGAAGCACTTGTATCCGATACCTTCATATATATAAACCAGCTCTTCGAGTCGGGTAAGGTCGGCCTCTGTATAAAGATCAATCTTGTTGAAAACGATCCCTGCCGGAATTCTGTAGGCTTCTGCTGAAATGAGGTAACGATCAATAAAACCAGTCAGGGTAACCGGATAATTAACGGTGACAATCAGGAAAAGCTGATCAACATTGGCGGCAATGATCTGACTTTCTTTTGATAAATTTGAAGATTTACGGATGATGTAGTTTTTCCTTGGTTCAATCTCGAATATTACACCACATCTGCCGCTCGGCGTGGTTTCATCCTCCTGAATCTGATATTTAATGCGGTCTCCCACAGAAATTGGATTGGTTGTCCGGACTCCTTTCATTCGCAATTTCCCTTTGATACGGCAATCAATGGTGTCCCCATCATCGTTCCTGACAGTATACCAGCTCCCGGTCGAACGTATAACCAATCCTTTTTCCAATATGCAGATTTTGTTTTCAAAAGTAGACAAATTGTAGGAATGTGCTAATGTGCTGATATGCTAATGTGCTAATTTGATTATGCGATTATTTTTAACAGATAGTCTTTTCCGGTTTTGAATCTTTAACTTTTCATTTTTCGCTAATCAGAATGAATCTAAGAGCTTTTATTAACTTTGCCTTCTTTAGCGTAGTCAATTATAACATAATACAGACCAATATATGAAGACGAACCGGATTCTGAAAGCCTTCCTGGCTTTATCGATAACAGTTATCATGGGATTGTCATTCTGGAGTTTCAAGATAGACCAGAAAAATTTCGAGATATCTAAAAACCTGGATATTTTCTATACCCTTTTCCGTGAGCTTAATCTTTTTTATGTAGAAGATGTCAAGCCTGAGAAACTCATTAAGACAGGGATTGATGACATGTTGGAGTCGCTGGATCCATATACCACTTATATACCTGAGTCGGAAATGGACGACTTCAAATTTATGACTACCGGAGAATACGGTGGTATTGGAGCATTGATCAGTAAAAGAGGGGATAAAATTATGGTTGCGGAACCCTATGAAGGATTCCCGGCTCAAAAAGCCGGATTAAAGGCGGGCGATATTTTCCTTGAATTGGATGGCAAATCAGTGAGTAAATCTACTGTGGAAGAGGTATCTGCCGGACTAAAAGGACCTGCAAAAAAACTATTAAAGTTAAAGATGCTCCGTCCTGATACGAAAAAAACATTTGATGTCGACCTGATCAGAGAAGAGATTAAAATTGATCCGGTTACTTACTATGGTATGCTTGATTCGAAAACCGGATATATGAGACTTTCCAGTTTCACAGATGGCTGTGCTGACCGTATCAAGGATGCATTTGTTGAGCTAAGGGATAAAAAAGGTGCTACAAGCATGATTATCGACCTGCGCTCAAATCCGGGTGGGTTGTTGGGAGAAGCAGTAAAAATGGTCAATCTATTTGTTAAGCATGGCGAAGAAGTGGTCAGTACAAAAGGGAAAGTCGCACAATGGGACAAAACTTATCGTGCCACCGAGCAGCCTATAGATACGATTATGCCGTTGGTTATTCTGGTTAACAGAGGTTCAGCTTCAGCTTCAGAAATCGTTGCCGGTGCCCTACAGGATCTGGACCGCGCGGTTATTATGGGCAAAAGAACTTTTGGCAAAGGCCTTGTTCAGACAACAAGAGACTTGAGCTACAACACCAAACTTAAAGTTACAACAGCCAAGTACTATATTCCTAGCGGAAGATGTATTCAGGCCCTTGATTATGCCCATAGAAACAAAGATGGCAGTGTTGGCAACATCCCTGATTCATTGATTCATCAATTTGCCACTAAGAATGGCCGTAAGGTATTTGATGGAGGTGGTATCATTCCTGATGTTATGTTGGATCAGGATACTCTTTGTGATCTGGCTTATAAACTTATGCAGGAAAACATAATTTTTGATTACGCCACCCGATTTGCAGCGACACATGCCACCATTCCATCACCTGACCAATTTGAAATCGATGATCAGATTTTTGAGGATTTTCATCAGTTTCTGGGCACTAAAAAATTTTCCTACGAATCAAGAAGTGAGCTGGTATTGAAAGGATTGATTGAGACAGCCAAAAGGGAAAGATCGTACGACGATACAAAAGCAGAATTTGAAGCTTTGGAAAAAAAGCTGACAATTAATGTAGAGGCTGATCTGCAAAAATTCAGGAAAGAGGTTTGCAGTATCCTATCGGATGAAATCGTAACCAGGTATTACTATCAGAAAGGGGCCGTAATTGCCTCTTTCAGAGAAGATACTGATTTGGATAGAGCTAAATTGGTGTTGGCAAAAGACCTTGAATATCATGAATTACTTAACCCTGCATCCATTTCCAAAAAGGACAAAAAAATAGCCGCTAATACAGCGGCTACCAGATAGGGATAATATTCTAACGCCCAAAAAAATTGAACTTATTCGGGTAGATTAAGGTCAGACTTACCAGAATAAGAACAATTGCCGCCAGAGCTAAAAAGAAAAGCATGATACCCGTCTTGTATCTTTTGTTGCTTTTCACTAAAGTCTGCATAGCTAATATTTTAGTGATTTTGTCTGTCAGTTTTTTCAGAGCCATCTGGTCTTTGACAATATAATCGAAAGCTCCAAGTTTTAATGTATTGACTGCAACATCAACGCTATCCTGCCCGGAAAGGAAGATAAATTCGGTATGGGGAAGTTGCTTTTTGACATGTTTTAATACCCCAATGCCATCTATTCCTTCAAGCAGGTAGTCTTGAATAATAATATCAGGTTTCTCGCTGATTCTTTTTAAGCACTCTTCACCACTAAAAAGGCTTTCAATGCGATTGAATTTCTTGGATTGTAAATAATTGACAACCAGCTTATTATAAACCGGATTATCTTCCACGATAAAAATCAATGGATCATTCTTTCTTTGCATAGAGGTCAGAATTAAAGGGGTTCGGAGCTCAATCTTAACAAAAATCTATTAAAGTTTGATTGTGGCAAACAGTTAATGTAAATATATCAAAAATCTCACTGTAAAGTAATATACCAAAATCTGTTTTTTTAGGATTGGAATTTCCGCTAAAACTGAGACTCTATCTATCTTTATTTTGCAAAAAAAAATACTAATTTAGCCGTAGGGAACGTTGGATTGTAAACATAAATTATTGAACAATCTGAAAGCTATTCAATTTAATTATTAATTCGCATTTTATGAAGAATCTAAATCTATTGTTTATCCTCCTGATAGTTGCATTAGCAGGATGTAAAACCCAAAAAATAGCTCCAAAGCCTCAGCCGGTAGCCCAGGAAACAGCTTCTCCTTCTGCTCCGGCCAAGGTAAGCAAACCAGCTTCTGTGGTTTCAAAAGAAGAGCGCTTCTCCACCGCCACAGGTGAGACCGCTGATTATGGTTCGAACAGATTTTTTGTCATTATGGGCAGTTTTTCAGTTTTGGAAAATGCCAAAAGACTGAAAGAGACCCTCAAATCTGAGAATTTTAGTCCGGTGATTTTGATGAATGAAAGTGGCATGTACCGGGTATGTGGCAACAGTTATGAACAGGAATCAGCCGCCCGGGCAAGAATTGCTGAGGTTAGAGGATCATTCCCTAAATACAGTGATATTTGGTTGCTGATCAGAAAACAGTAGAGACGTCATGAATGACGTCTCTCTCTCAATATTATTTTGATTTACAGGAAGATCAAATAGTAAGAATCTCCTTTTCTTTAGCAGCGAGCATCCCATCAATTTTCTTGGTGTAGCTGTCAGTGAGATCCTGAATCTTCTCTACTGCGATTTTCTCCTCATCCTCGGATATTTCTTTATCCTTAAGCATTTTTTTCAAAAAGTCGTTCCCGTCTTTGCGGGCCGATCTGACACTAACTTTGGCTGTTTCACTCTCTTTGTGAGCATCTTTCACCAGATTTTTGCGGCGCTCTTCTGTTGGGACCGGTACGTTGATGCGAATAATTTCTCCATTGTTCTCAGGATTAAATCCTAGATTAGAGTTAATTATTGCTCGTTCAATCGTATGAATCATCTTTTTTTCCCAGGGCTGAATAGCAATAGTCCTGGCATCCGGAGTACTGATATTGGCCACCTGAGCTATAGGAGTCATTGAACCGTAATAATCTACCATAACTCCTTCAATCATTCTTGGGGAGGCCTTTCCAGCCCTTATATGTGCCAGTTCATGATCAAGATGGGTTAATGCGTGCTCCATCCTTTCGATGGTTTCATCAATTAGCATTTGAATTTCCTCGTTCATATATCGCAGATTTACAACTTTATAAAGAAAAAATCAGGAATTCTAATCATTGTACACAAAAGTGCCGATTGGTTCTCCGTGAACCACTTTCAACAAATTGCCCTTTTTATCCATGTTGAAAACGATAATTGGCAGCTTGTTTTCTTTGCATAATGTTGTGGCGGTCAGATCCATGATACGCAGACCTTTTGAATAAATCTCGTCAAATGTGATCTTTTCGAACTTTGTGGCAGATGGATTTTTTTCAGGATCAGCACTATAAATCCCATCAACTCTTGTGCCTTTCAACATGACATCGGCTCCAACTTCTATTGCGCGAAGGGAAGCCGCTGTATCTGTGGTAAAAAATGGATTGCCTGTGCCGGCAGCAAAGATGGCAACTTCACCTTTCTCAAGTGCTTTGATAGCCAGCTCTTTGGTGTAAAATTCACCAATCGGTTGCATCGCAATTGCCGTTAATACACGCGCTTTTATTTGAAGAGATTCCAAAGCTGAGGCAAGAGCCAAGCTGTTTACCACCGTTGCCAACATTCCCATTTGGTCACCTTTGCAACGATCAAACCCTTTGGCTGTACCGCTCAAACCCCTGAAGATATTGCCACCACCGATGACAATACCAACTTCTATTCCTATTGAGATAATTTCCTTAATCTGAAGGGCATAATCGGAAAGTACATCCTGATCGATTCCGTGCTGAAGTTTCCCAAGAAGGGACTCTCCGGATAGCTTTAAAAGAACCCTGTTGTATTTTATCATGTCTACTATATTACAATACAAATTTATATTAAAATAAATTGATTCCAAACCCTATTCAGACCTTGAGGAGTGGGGTTTTGAAAAAAAAAGCCTCCGCAAGGAGGCTTTAATATCAGGGGGAATACTATGATCAAACAGTCAAAGTAAAACGTTTGATCTCAGTTACTTTAAGGTCTTTGTCAACATTACCAAGATATTGACGGATCGTCATCTTGTTGTCTTTTACAAAGTCCTGATTTAATAATGTACTTTCCTTGAAAAATTTGTTCAATGCACCCTGTGCGATTTTGTCCAACATATTTTCAGGCTTGCCTTCCAAACGGAATTTTTCTTTGGCAATCTTCAATTCCTGTTCAACAATTTCAGGAGCAACATCGTTGTTGTCAATTGCGACCGGGCTCATGGCAGCTATCTGCATCGCTATGTCCTTCCCAACCTGAACATCAACCACCTTGCTGAAACCAACCATGGTAGCGAGTTTATTTCCAGGATGAATATAAGGAACAACAAACGCTGCAGAGATACTCTCGTAGAAAGATAATTCAATCTTTTCTCCGATGATACCGGTTTGTTCCATAACTTGTTCGCCAATGGTTCTGCCATCAAGAACGAGTGCCTTAACTGCATCCAGACTATTGCTTTTGTTTGCAAGTGCCTGATCAAGGATTTTATGAGTCAGAGCGACAAAATTGTCATTTTTGGCTACGAAATCTGTTTCACAGTTCAATGAGATAATTGCTCCAAAACTTTGGTCAGCAGATACTTTGGCTAAAACAACACCTTCAGATGATTCTCTGTCGGCACGTTTGCTTGCGACCAATTTACCTTTTTCGCGGATAATTTCTATCGCGCGATCAAAGTTGCCTTCAGCATCAGTTAAAGCATTTTTGCAATCCATCATTCCTGCACCGGTTGCTTTGCGCAATTTTACTACATCAGCAGTACTAATTTCCATTTCAAAAAATATTTGGAATTTTAATAATTACTTTACCTCTTCAGTAACGTCTTCTTCTTCTTCTTCTTCTTCTTCAACAAGATCCTCGTCGTCAAGAATAGCTTCGAGCTCTTCTTCCAGGATTTCCTCTTTGTCGTCTGCCTCTACCTCTTCATCGTCTTCAACGATAATTTTGGCTACAGCTTTACGACCTTTTTTGAGGGTTGAAAGAGGCTTTTCGTCTTTTTCTTCTCCATCGCGTTCAACTTTACGATCGGAAAGACCATCCTTGATCGCATCACACATGATACCTACGATCAGATCGATAGATTGTGAGGCATCATCATTGGCTGGAATAACGAAGTCAATGCCATTTGGGTCTGAATTGGTATCCACCATCCCAAAAATTGGGATACTCAAACGTTGTGCTTCGCGAACGGCAATTTTCTCTTTCATCACATCAATGATAAAAAGAGCTGCAGGCAAACGGGTCAAATCAACGATTGAACCCAGGATTTTTTCCAGCTTAGCCCTTTGACGGGATATTTGAAGTTTTTCACGCTTGGAAAGATTATCCCAGCTTGAATCCTTAATCATTTTGTCGATAGTCGACATCTTCTTAACGGCCTTACGGATCGTAGGGAAGTTGGTGAGCATACCCCCGGGCCAGCGCTCAACTACATAAGGCATATTGACTGCAGAAACTTTCTCTGCTACAATTGTTTTAGCCTGTTTCTTAGTGGCAACGAACATGACCTTACGGCCTGAACGTGCGATAGACTTGAGAGCATCGGCGGCTTCGTCAATTTTTACAATTGTTTTTTGCAGGTCGATGATGTGGATCCCATTCTTCTCCATGAAGATGTAGGGAGCCATGCTTGGATTCCATTTGCGTTTTAGGTGCCCAAAATGAACGCCTGCATCCAGCAACTGTTTAAAATCTGTTCTTGGCATAATAATTTGTTTACTTTCTGTTCAGTCAATCCCCCGGTAGTCCATATCGGAGTCCGGAAAATTTAGATGCTAAACCTGTTATTAAAAATAAAATGTACTTAAATCGATTAACGTTTAGAGAATTGGAATCTCTTGCGTGCTTTTGGCTGACCGGGTTTCTTACGTTCAACTTCACGGGGATCACGGGTTAAAAATCCGGCAGCTTTCAGTTTTGGACGATAATCGGCACTGATTTTTAGCAGTGCACGAGAAATACCCAAACGAAGTGCTTCAGCCTGACCAGTCAGACCTCCACCGTCAAGATTGACTTTGATGTCATATTGGCCGGCTACTTCACAAAGGAACAATGGTTGCTGAACAACATATTGCAATGTTCCAATAGGGAAGTACTCGTTCAATTCTCTTTTGTTGATGGTAATATTTCCTTTGCCTTCAGTAAGATATACACGGGCAACAGCAGTTTTTCTTCTGCCAAGGGCGTTAATAACTTCCATGATACTTATCTAATATTGTCAAGGTTAATAACTTTTGGCTGCTGCGCGATGTTATCATGCTCAGCACCAACATAAACATGCAAATTGGTGAACAGCTTGGCTCCAAGACTATTCTTCGGCAACATACCTTTAACGGCTTTTTCGACCATACGGGCAGGATGTTTGGCCATTAGTTCTTCAGCAGTTGTAAAACGCTGACCGCCCGGATAACCCGTGTGGCGAATGTAAACTTTGCCTTTCATCTTGTTTCCGGTCAAACGTACTTTCTCAGCGTTGATAACAATAACATTGTCACCGCAATCCACGTGAGGAGTATAACCCGGTTTGTGTTTGCCTCTGAGTACCAATGCAATCTTACTTGACAATCTACCCAGGATCTGGTCTGTGGCATCTACCACTACCCATTCTTTTTGTACCGTTGCTTTATTTAGCGATACGGTTTTGTAACTTAAAGTGTCCACTTTCGGTTCAATTTATAATGTGATACAATCCAATTTTTGTCGGTTCACCTGTCAAATCAGTGCTGTATCAGTTCACCGGATTCCACTATCCGAAGAATTTTGCTAAGGTTGATACCGCCTCCAATCCGTACAACGACAAATTAGGATAAAATCGGGACTGCAAAAGTAGCGTATTTTTTGAAAACAACAACTTCTTCGTAAAAATAAGTAGTACAATATCAGGAGCTAAAGAAGAAATCTGATGAAGAATTGATTAATTGATGTTTTTCCTGCATAAAAAGGAAAGATTGATCATCAGGTACAGGGCTGCGCTGTTGGATAATTTATTTAGAGAGGGGTTGTAAAACATATCGCTGGTAAAGCCGAATTTACTCTGATCAAAGATTTTTCGGTCGTAGCGGTAGGAGAATACAAAAAAGTTAACCTTATTGATGAAAGCCTCCTGTCCGATAGCTCCATTTTGGTAAAGTGGGCTTCCCAAAGGGGTGAAAAAGCGGTTCCCATGCCAAAAGCCAGATAAAAAGGTGCCATAATCTGTGATCATGGCGGTTTGAATGAAAAAAGCAATTCCACTTTTCCCGGGCAAGGAGGTTTCCTGAAAAGGATAGGTCGATTGTAAAAAGGAACCTTGAAGAAGTCCTGATCTAATGAGAGTTCCACCCGTTTCGTATTCATATTTCAATCCTTCGGAAACAACAATGTGGGTTTGGGCGGGACCTGGAGCATTGTCAATTTCGCCCCCTTCATGAAGTCCGCTGAAGGATATTGGCAATGAAAGCTTTCGCTTTTCATTCTCGAAAAGAGTGAAATCAGCTACGGTTCCAAAAACAAAGCTTTCTTTGAAGGGATCTCCTTTAAATATCACTTTTTGCCAGTCGATCCATAAATCGGCATTAAAGCGTTTGTTGTTGTATTTGCCTTGAATACCAAACTCAGGCCTATCCCTGAAATAGTGTTCACTGTCCATCACCGGCTCCGCCAATGCATGGTTCCGATCCTGATTTAGATTTCCCATTCGAAAAGTAACATGTTTAGCTGGCGCGTAGAGTACAGAAAACCAGGGGTACAATTTGTAGTCATCGCGTCCGCTATAGGCAAAAACTTGACCACCAATCTCCAAACGCAATTTCTTATCAGGATAATAGGACAACTTGGGTCGAATCCACATTCCGGCCAAGGTGTATCCGTCTACATATTTACTCTTGTATTCGTTGTTTTTAAAGAAATTTAGGTTGTCAATGGCTATGTAGAGATTGCCCTTCGCATTTTGATCCATTTTTTCATCACTTACAAAAGCCCTGGATCCTTCCTGTGCAAATGTACTGAGCGAAAGCAGGACAAGGAGGATGGAGCACAAAACATAGTAAACCTTAGTGAATTTGTGGCTTTGTGGCATTGTATTTTGTTCAAAGGAACTATTACCTTCTATCATTTAATTGGCTTTTTTTCTTACCAAACGGTCATATAGGAAAAGAGCAACCATCGCTGCCAAACCTATTCCGGTGATCACCATCCAAATATTTGACGGATGGTATTTATCCCACAAAAATTGGGTAAACTGGCCATTGTTCATCCCCATCTTTCCGGCAACCGCATAAAGGTAGTCATTTTGAGAAAAATGTTCACTTATGGCAGGAAGCTGGAAACTTTGAGAAACCGCTTCACGCTGTGCCAATGAGATTTTATCTGACATCGACTGGTAAACATTCCCGGATACGAAACCTGCAAACAACACTCCGATGGCAACCGGAATAAAAGAGCATTCCATGTAAAGAGCAGTCTTATTAGGCGGAGCAATCCGGCCAATGTACTCAGTGATTTTGGGTGAACTGGACATTTCCCCAAAAGAAAACAGCATTAAAAACAGCAGCAGCAGCATTCCGTTTTGAGTAGAAAAGCAAAGTCCCATGGCTACGGAAGCGATAAGAATCCCTGTTGTCATTACTTTCAGGGGTTTGTATCGCATGGCTATGGACGAAACGAGAATTTGAAAAATAATAATGAATCCGGCGTCAATATTGACCATCAATTCTGCTGGAATAGTTCCTTCCGGGGTACCCAGTCTCGCGGCAAGCCACGGCCAGTGGGCCTGAAGAAAATTGTATACTGGTGCAGTGTTAGCCCACTGATCAATAAACACTGGAAGGGATAAGAATAATTGAAAATACATGGTCCAGAAGCCTGCAATAATCAGTAGAAACAGGAAAAATCTCCAGTCGGAAAGGGCCTCAGTAATGTTTCTTATTATTCTTTTCAGTTCATCTGCAATACCAAGTTGCAGGACTCCACCTTTTTCCTTGTTGGGTTCTTTGAAAAGCAGAATCAGCAGCACAAAGTTGAACGCTATAACTGCTGCTGAGGCATAAAAAACATATTCCCAGGCGAATTTCCGAAAGAAGCTTGTGACAAAAGGACCGATAAAGGCGCCAATGTTGACCATCATGTAAAAGATTCCAAAGCCGATGGATGAGGTTTCCGCATCGGTGGTTTTTGCTATCGTAGCCGAGATGATCGGTTTGAAAAGAGCCGCCCCTATGGCTAGAAAAAGGTAGAAAATAAAGACAGAACTGTATGTGTGAAACATGGGCATCATCAGAAACGCTAAAGTATATAGCGTGTATGCGATGAACAGTGTTTTGCGGTACCCGATCCGATCTGCAATGGCACCAGTAATAATTGGCAGGAAATAGAGGATAGCAGTACCAATTCCCATCATCAACCCTTTCTGAGTCTGGCTAAAACCCAATCCGCCCTGATCCGTTGAGCCGGTGAGATACAGCGCAAATAACATGTAAAATCCGTACCAGGCCCATCGTTCAAATAGTTCCATGGCATTGGCATACCAGAAATTTGTAGGGAATTTCTTAAAAACTGTTGTTGGATTCATTCGCTGTTGGTATTTGAAGGACTCAAATGTAAAAATTTTTCGATGGATACGAACTCTCAGCAGTTTCTCTCCCCTTCTCATGTCTTATGTCTGAGTTCTCAACTCTGAGTTCTCAACTCTCAGTTCTCAACTCTTCCAGTCTCATCCAAAATTCAATTTTCTCCTTATTCATGTGGTAGTATTTTTTTTAATTGTCACATGGAATCGAAGATCGGCGAAGCCAATAGCCACGAGGTTATTATCATCCTGTATATAGATTAACAAATCTTAGCTATTTCAGTTTATCTTTGTTCCCTATATAATATATTGTATGGAAAGAAGACAAAAACCCGATTGGCTGAAGATAAAGCTTCCTACCGGGTCCAATTATAGACACATAAAACAGATTGTTGAAGGCAATCAATTGCATACCATCTGCTCCAGCGGAAGATGTCCCAACATGGGCGAATGCTGGGGAGCGGGCACAGCCACATTTATGATTCTGGGAGAGATTTGCACACGCTCCTGTAAATTTTGCGCCACCCTTTCGGGGAAGCCACTGATGCCGGATTCTGAGGAACCGGCCAAAGTTGCAGAATCCGTCAAGATGATGGGATTGAAACATGTGGTGATTACCTCTGTCGACAGGGATGATCTTCCTGACGGAGGAGCTTCCCATTGGGCGATGACCATCCGGGAAATCCGAAAGCTTAACCCACAGACCACTATTGAAGTATTAATTCCCGATTTCGATGGAAAAGCAGAGCTGATCAAATTAATAGCTGAGGAAAAACCTGAAATCATCTCTCACAACATTGAAACAGTTGAGCGTCTCACACCTTTGGTTAGAAGCCGTGCAAAATACAGGACGAGTTTGGAAGTGGTCAGGCTGATTAAATCTTTTGGCATTGTCTCTAAATCTGGGATAATGGTTGGTTTGGGTGAAACCAGGAAGGAGGTTTTACAATGCATGGATGACCTGAGATCGGTTGGTTGTGAGATATTAACGATCGGTCAATATTTGCAGCCAACGAAAAAACACCTTGATGTGGCCGAGTACCTGCATCCTGATGAGTTTGCTTTTTTTAAAAGGGAGGCACTTGAACGTGGATTTAGTGTAGTCGAGAGTGCACCTTTGGTTCGCTCTTCCTACCATGCAGAAAAACATCTGATTAAAAACGATGGCAATGAATAAACTGCAATTTATCGATCTTGGTCAATCCGAATATGGCATAACATGGGAAAAGCAGGAATCCTTGATGAAGGAGATTATCGGGCAGAAACTTGCGAATCAGCAATTATCTGAGATAGAGAGGATCCCAACCTCTGGATATCTTCTCTTTGTGGAACATCCTCCGGTTTTTACATTGGGGAAAAGTGGGGAGTCTCATAACCTATTGCTGAACGGCAGTCAGCTGGCCGACAAGCAGATCAGTTTCTATAAAACAAACAGGGGAGGGGATATTACTTTCCATGGTCCGGGACAACTGGTTGGTTATCCCATTCTGGATCTGGAGAATTTCGGTATGGGACTGAGACAATATATATATAGTATAGAGGAGTCGGTTATCAGGGCCATATCTCAATTTGGGATTGTTGGTTCCCGTGATCCTGATGCTACAGGTGTATGGCTTGATACAGGTCTTCCAACTGCCCGTAAGATTTGTGCAATCGGTGTTAGAAGCTCACGATTCGTTACCATGCATGGATTTGCGCTAAATGTTAACACTGATTTGGATTACTATCGGTACATCCATCCTTGTGGATTGGTCGACAAAGGAGTGACCTCAATGGCCAAAGAGTTGGGCATATCTGTTGATATGGAGGAATTGAAGAATGCAGTTTTGGCGTCCTTTATCAAAATATTCGACGCAAAAATTAATTACTAGCTGTTTGGGAAACTGCTTAATCCACATTTTTTCTTTCCGAATCTCTATTATTTCTTTCGAAAGTCATTGAAATTCAAATAAGTAGGACTATCGCTCATTTTTATCAAAATAATCCCAATAAGTCATTGCCCTGATGAATAACTAAGTATCTTTGCACCCACGTTTAAGATCGACCAAAGGGATAAAGAATTTGGTATTTCAGGACGTAGTTCATATCAAAGTAGACTAGTAGCAGATAAGAGGGACACATCGTCCCCGGGTAGAGCGAAAGATTTTTCGAAAAAACCTTTAGAAAGTTTTGTTTAGGAGAAAAAAACGCTTTACATTTGCACTCCCTTTCGGGTCTTAAGTCAGTGATGATTTTAGGGTATGAGAGGGGGAAATAGAAAGACAAGACAATAAGTTCATTGAAAGATATTGAGAAGAAGGTAAGAAGAGGAAAACTAGGTTCCTGATCTTATTTTGGGTGAAAATAAAATGTGGATGTCGCAAGACGTCTACAGATTGCGAGCACCGGGATAAGAGTTATCGAAGGAATAGAATAAGAAGTACAGCCTGAGGTTCTAGGATATATATTAAAATTTTCTATACAACGGAGAGTTTGATCCTGGCTCAGGATGAACGCTAGCGGGAGGCTTAACACATGCAAGTCGAGGGGTATAGTAGCAATACTAGAGACCGGCGCACGGGTGAGTAACGCGTATGCAACCTGCCCTTTAC
>CAIRSO010000038.1 GCA_903881215.1 uncultured Bacteroidia bacterium | reverse complement strand
GGATGTACCGCAATTACCCGGTGATTTCTGGGATGCACCACAGAAAAGGGGCGGTAAAAGTGGCGGCGGTCGTCAGATCACGCTTTCTTTCTGGAACGGTAAGGATGTTGCTTACCAGCCGGAAGGGGTGAAATTTGATTTTGCAACCTATAGCGATGGGCATGCGGCATTTTATGCAGATCTTTTCAAAAAGAGCCGTGTGGCATTTCCCGGATCAAAATTTATGATCGAGCCCTATACGCTATGGGATTCCTGGTTCGCACAGATCAAAAACCGCCCGGATGTTAAAGAGATGTCGCCGGATCTTGTTTTACAGGAAAAGGATGGAACCGAATTTGTCAACGATCCAAGGATATTTCAATCAGGCCTCATCACCAAAGAATATGTCGGAATCACAACGCCCAACCGGGTAGGGGAAAAGCCTAACAGGGAAATGGCTGCAGCTGCGGCGATGAACGGTGCGTGGTTCAGCTGGTGGGGCCGGTTCGGAGGGACAGGTGATATGCCCGGTTACAGGAATATCACCGAAGTACCTGCCAGGCTTCAGTTGGTAAGAAGAGTGGCCAACTGGGACAACCTCAATGCCGTACCAATGAAAGATCGCTCTTGGAATGGTAAAGTTTACAAAAGCCCACTAAGCAAGGTTGACTCGACCATCATTTGTTCGACCCATCCAAAGACCGGTAAAATATTTGCCGTTTGGCTTTCACCGGAGGGAAAAATAGACTTGCCTAAAAAAGCAAAACTAGTTTCGGTATTTCGGACCGACAGCCTATTTGTTGAAACAGTGAACGGAAAGGAAGATGTTAAGATTGTTGACCAGGGAATTAAGCTACAGAATAAGAACGGATTAGGCAAGGGTTATGTCATGACAATAAAATAGTAAATAGAAATTCAGTGGATTAGTAGTGATCCATTAATGAGATTATATATTGACATTAAAATACATAAAAAAATGATCAAGTTAAAAAGTATTAGGATGAAAAGAATTGTGTTTTGTTTGGTTATCAGTTTAGTTGCGGTATTGTCCGGTATCGGGCAAGGTTCTAAAGAGATTATCCGAATTCCACTCGAAAAGGGGGAACGGGTATGGGCTGGAGTAGTAAGGGATGGCAGCAAAATGCCGCTGAAAGAAAATTACAGCATGGATTTCTATGCCAACAATAAGCAAAACCAGATACAGCCGTTGGTATTGACCAGCAAGGGTCAGTTTATATGGAGCGAAGAACCGTTCAAATTCGATATTAAGGCCAATGAAATTATTGTCACCAATAATCTCGGTAAGATTATTACCGGAAAGCAGGGCAACAGTTTAAAAGAAGCGCGTGAATTTGTTTCCGGAAAATATTTTCCCGCCAGCGGAAAGATGCCCGACATACGTCTGGTGTCTGCTCCTCAGTACAATACCTGGATCGAATTGAATTACGACCAGAGTCAGGTAAAAGTATTGAAATACGCCAAAGATATCCTGGACAACGGATTCCCTCCCGGCGTAATCATGATCGATGATACCTGGCAGGAAGACTATGGAGTATGGGATTTCCATCCGAGGAGATTCGCTGATCCGAAAGGGATGGTCGATCAACTGCACAAGATGGGTTTCCAGGTGATGCTTTGGGTTTGTCCTTTCGTCAGTGCAGACCAGACCATGATTTATAACAGTCTGAGCAAGCAAAAGGCATTTTTGCTGGAAAAAGAAAAACCAACAGACACCTGGCAAACGACAAAGAATCCGATCATGATCCGTTGGTGGGACGGCGTATCTGCTGAACTGGATTTTACTAACCCTGCCGCCGTCAAATGGTTTAACAATCAGCTGGATCGTTTGGTCAAAGACTACAAGATTGATGGCTTTAAGTTTGACGCCGCAGATGCCGAATTCTATCCGGCCAATGCATTGAGCATGTTGCCGGCAACGCCAAACAAGCACGCCGAGCTTTATACTCAGTTCGGATTACGGTTTCCTTTAAATGAATACCGTGCATGCTGGAAAATGGCCGGTCAACCCTTGGCTCAAAGACTGCTGGATAAGGCTCATAGCTGGAAAGAGCTTCAAATGTTAATTCCTGATATGATAATTGAAGGAATGGTAGGGTATACTTTTTCCTGTCCGGACATGATTGGCGGCGGACTTCTTTCCACTTTTGAGGATGGAACAAAGATCAACCAGGATCTGATCGTCCGTTCAGCCCAGTGCAGTGCATTGATGCCCATGATGCAGTTTTCGGTTGCTCCCTGGCGCATCCTGGACAAAGAACACCTGGAAGCGGTAAAAAAATCGGTAGCCTGCCGGGAGAAATTCAAGCCTTTGATTTTAAGGTTGACCAATGAGTCGGCTGCCACCGGTGAGCCTATCCTGAAAAATATGGAGTATGTATTTCCAAATCAGGGATTTGCTGAGGTTGTTGATCAGTTTATGTTGGGCGATAACCTCCTCGTGGCACCTGTGGTAACTCAGGAAAATACCAGAAAAGTGGCCTTGCCTGCCGGCAAATGGAAAGCGGATGATGGCAAAGAATACGTAGGTGGAAAATCAGTTTCAATCGAAGTCGCGATTGACAGGTTACCCTATTTTGAAAAAATGTAGAAGAAAAGGTTGCGCATAGTAAGAAAAGAAGAAAGATAAATGAAAAGTCCAAAATTTCTAAATGCTGTTTTGTTGCTGACATTGTTGCACTTGGCCGTTTCTATTATAGCATCTTGCAAGGCAGACAGCGTACTCGATGACAAAACGGGAATATCGGTGAAGAATAGTGAGCTTTCATTTTCTCCTGTGACTATCTCTACGGATCTAGAAGTTGGAAATCCAGGGAAAGGATATTACCAATGGTCAACTTATGCATTCATTAGCGCTCTGCCAAAATTTGATGTTAACAAACGCTTTTCATGGAGGGCACTGGAAACGTCCAAGGATGTATACAATTTCGCACCAATTGATGAAAAACTGGCAGCACTGAAAAAGGGGGAACGCTTTTCATTGAGAGTCATGCCCCTCAATCTTGGTTTTTCACCTTACAAAGATGGAGCCGATGTGCCACGTTATATCATTGATGAAAAGTTGGGGTGGGTCTATCGCCAGACCTTTGG
>CAIRSO010000037.1 GCA_903881215.1 uncultured Bacteroidia bacterium | reverse complement strand
TTATTTGGGATTGGAATGGTACATTATTAAATGACACCATACTGGCGGTAGAATCCATGAATAGTATGCTCTGTCAACGTGGACTCCCCGGTGACCTGGTAAGAATTTTGTCGGACTTTTCCATACAAGCATTCTATTTCGAAAACCTCCTAGGGGAAAATGCAGACTTCTTTTATCCATTTTCTTTTTACCTGATAATATTTCCAATTTGTTTAAAAAGGCAAGGGTGCTATAAATGCACTCAAAAAGTGCATTTATACTTAAAATATGCACTATGATAGTGCAATATTCTTTATCTTTGTCCAAAACAAACCACCATGGACAAACTATTTGAACAGTTTCTTAAACTTCTTCAGGAGACAAATACAGACTTCTTCCGATACATTTATGCGGAGATAAACTGGAAAAGTCGTATGATTGGACTTACCGGACCTCGTGGAGTTGGGAAAACTACTTTGGTTTTACAACATATCAAAAAGAACTTGAATCCTGCTGAAACACTCTATGTTACGGCAGAGGACTTTTATTTTGCCGATAACAAGCTGATTGATTTAGCGGCTACTTTTGTAAAGAGTGGCGGGAAATACCTTTTTGTAGATGAAATCCATAAATACAAGGATTGGGCAAAGGAACTCAAACTGATCTATGACTATCATCCCGAACTGAATGTTGTGTTTACCGGTTCATCTGTGTTGGATATCAAAAAGGGAGCCTCGGATTTAAGTCGCAGAGCTGTGATGTACCATATGCAAGGGTTGTCTTTTAGGGAATATTTACAATTGTTTCATAAGATATCTGTCAGGACCTGGTCCCTGGAAGAAATTCTGGAACATAAAGTTGAACTTCCCGAGGTAAAACATCCGTTGCCTTTTTTTGAAAATTATCTAAAAAGAGGCTATTATCCTTTTGCATTGGAAGAAGACTTTGAGCTGAGATTACAACAGATTGTCAATCAGACTTTGGAAACAGATATTCCATTGTATGCAGGCATGAATGTGTCAACTGGTCGAAAACTGAAGCAATTACTTGCCATTGTAGCCAAAAGTGTACCGTTTAAGCCCAATATGACGAGTATCGGGACTGCATTATCCGCCAGTCGGAATAACATAACAGATTATTGCCTGTTTATTGAAGAAGCCGGAATGATAGCACAACTTCGGGATGCTACCGGAGGAATTAAGGGCTTGGGTAAGGTCAATAAAATTTACCTCGACAATACCAATTTAATTTACAGTCTTGCTAACGACAACTCCAATACTGGTAACATAAGGGAGTCCTTTTTCCTGAATCAACTTAGGGTAAAGTATGATGTTGTAGTATCCCCTGTTGCTGATTTTCTGGTAGGTGATTATACCTTTGAAGTAGGTGGAAAAAATAAGGGACTGAAGCAAATCCAGGGTATCCATAATGCCTTTGTTGTAAAGGATGATATTGAACTGGGATATTTGAACACGATACCACTCTGGCATTTTGGATTAACCTACTGATTGATAAGACGTATAAAATTATCACGCTACACTTTAGCAGTAACAGTCTTGTAATTACGAGAATTAATTTCCATACATAAATATAGTTCTGTCGATTGTAATCGACATTATTATATGAATTATGTGGTTTTAAATCGACATAATAATGAATGGTTTGCTTGGATTTCAGGAAAACCCTTATCTGGATTTAACATACTTATATCCGATGCTAAAGGTTCAATGATGCCCGACGTAGGGTTATTTTTTACTTCGGCATATTCACTAATACAATTTATCGAATATCTATCGGATAGAGTCGTATCATATCGTTCCAATCGGATATTTATCGGATATTTTCGTATCATATCGTGCCAGATCTATCTTATCGTATATCTATCGAATATAATCGTACCT
>CAIRSO010000036.1 GCA_903881215.1 uncultured Bacteroidia bacterium | reverse complement strand
TGATTGACCCGTGGTGTAATTGGCAACACGTCTGATTTTGGTTCAGAAGAGTTCTAGTTCGAGCCTAGACGGGTCAACAAGTTTGAAAAGGAGCTCTCAAAGGCTCCTTTTTTTATTTGTGAAAGTTAAATACCTAAATATTACGCATATAGCCAACACATGCACCATTTTTCGAACTTTTCAAAGGGATGTTGGAAATTTATAAATATATTCGCATCTTAATCTAGGTTCTATATGTTTTCACCGATGCTCGATGGTTTGTTGCTTCCTTTGCTGGTGGCAATGTTTCTTGGAATCAATATGGGAGGAAGCGGAACAGCACCTTCTTTCGCAACAGCTTACGGTTCCGGAATCTTACGCAGAACATTTATTCCCGGACTTTTTGGCATCTTCGTTCTCTTGGGAGCTCTTCTGGCCGGGAAGAGCACTGCTATCACTCTGGGGAAGGGAATTCTTCCCGCAGTGAGCCTGGATTACACTTTAACAACTATTATCCTTTTTTCTGTAGCCCTTTCCCTGCTTTTTGCGAATCTTCTGGGTGTTCCGCAGTCAACTTCCCAATCAACAGTAGCTGCACTGGTAGCACCAGCCCATTATGTTGGTCAGCTCAATACCCACAAAATTTTCTACGAAATCATTCCAACCTGGATCATCCTTCCATTGGTATCTTTTGGGATCATGTATTTCATAGCGCGGACTGTTAACCGAAAGTTCGATCTCAAACATCCCGGCTTTTTCCACACAGAAAAACAACAGAAAATCTTTAAATGGGTGGTTATTGTGACGAGTTGCTACGTGGCCTTTTCGATTGGGTCCAACAACGTGGCCAATGCTGCCGGGCCTATCACTTCAATGATTACCAATGAACTGCATATCAATCCAACGAGTGATAATTTTTTGTTGATTATGATCATATCAACCCTGATCATAGCCCCTTCCTTTGCCATTGGAAGTTCTATTTTTGGTCACAAACTGATGATCAAAACAGGTACTGAAATTATGGAAATAGGGAAAGTGGAAGCTTCTATGATCTCCTTCGTCACTGCTTCGCTCTTGCTGTGGGCCTCTGTCACAAAGGGTATTCCTACGTCACTGGTTCAACTGAATACTTTCGCTATTCTTGCTTTAAGTGCTTCCAAACTTGGCTGGAGGAATACCTTTTCGAACAAAGTTGTTAAGCAGTTCTGGCTGATCTGGTTGGTAGCTCCATTAATTGCCTTTATGCTTTCTTATTTTTTAACTTCCCTGGCAGACCAGTTCGGCTTACTTTCCATTTAATCAAATCAGCTCCGGCCTGAATTTTTTAATGGCTTTGTCAAGTTCGGCAGCATCCGGAAAATGTCCCTTCAGCCGCTCCTTAAACAAGGGTCCATGGTTGGGGATTTTTGTGTGGACAAGCTCATGCACCAAAATGTAATCGATAAGCCTATCGGGAAGACGCATCAGATGAAGGTTCAGATTGATGTTTTTCAGGCTGGAACAACTTCCCCAATTGGTTTTATTATTTTTTATTGTCAGGGCCTTAAATGAATACCCCAACTGGTTTGCCAGTTCACGTGCGCGACCGGGGAGGTATCTTTTTGCTTCATATCTGAGTACCCCTTCAACTGCCAATCCTATCTTTGACTGTATATCAGCATCTTGCAGCGATGCAGTGATCGGATAATTAATTATTGCCTCATGCTCTTCGGGTCGAAAATTAACTTTAATCTTATCCCCATTGCCCGGCATAAGATGGTATTTTAATCCGCGTGTAGAGAAGAGCAATCCCGGAACCAGGGCTTTCCTGGTAAGTCCATGTTTTTCAAGCTTTAACTGAGTTTTAATAACCCACAGCCTTTTCTCCTCCAGAAATTCAGCACCTCGTGAAAAAGGCATTATCCAGGGAATAGAAACCATTACCTCGCCAGATGATTTCACGGATATCCTGAGTCGACTGGATCGTGCTTTGCGTACAAGCTGAACCTCTCCAATGCCATCCACAAAGAGGATCTTCACGCTCATGCAGGCTCCTCCTCGTCATCTGATATCTCCTCATGAGAATGCCCCATGAAACTTGCCTTGATCCAGCCGGGAAGAATCACGGCTCCAATAAACAGGTATGGATAATAGCTGAAAAGCCTCCAGATAACAGTCATTAGACTGACAAAACCATCCGGGATGAAAATCTTCATGTACTCCATAAAAATCATCTCTGAAATACCTGTTCCTCCTGGAGTTGGCATCACCATCATCATGATCCAGAGAACCAACTGACGGGCATAAATATTAAAATGCTCTACTATTGAAAGCAAATGAGGCTCGGCATTTCCTTTGATACCATAAATGAGTGCCAGAACCAAAAAATTAACTACGCAGTAATGGGCAGTCCAGGATAAACAAGTAGCTCCAAAACTTTTCAGCCAAAATTTAAATGGTTTATTGGAAAGATGTTTTGAGGCTTTGACAATTTCATTTCCCTGATCAATTGCACCCTGTTTCCATTTGCGCAATCCCGGCAGGGAGAAAATGAAAACGACGAATTTCTTCAATGCCTGGGGATTGAGGAACAATCCATATCCAACAATCAAAGCGATTAACAGCATGACACTGTAACCGGCTATGGCAAAGTAGAAATACTTGTTTTGTAAAAGGGCTAGCGAGGAGGTTTCGGAGAGAACAAAAAGGTTCGTCCAGCCTACCAGTAAGACAACAATGGGCAATATCAATACAAAATAAAGCTCATCCAGGAAAAGCGTTGCCAACACAACGGCAGAGCCCTTTCCGATGGTTAAGCCTTCTTTGTAAAGAAAAAGCAAAGCCACGGAAGTTCCTCCAACGGCAGATGGTGTAATTGCCGACGAAAATTCCCACAAAAGCACAATTCTGACGCAGCTCAATACCGACAATTTGCCCTCTGATAATACCCTCAATCGTATAACATATCCTGTAATCCGTGTAACGATCATCATAGCAGCCATGAAAAGGAAAATAACCACTACCGGGGAAAACTGGATGGAGGATAATGCTTTCAATGATCCCTCCTTTGTGAAAATATATATGGCCACACCAATCCCAATAAGAAGAGGAAGAATAATCTTTCCGGGATGAACCGAGTGAACAATCTTCGATGGATTAAGTTTCGTCATTCAAAGGAAATTGGGAATTCATTCAACTATTTGCGGGTAAATCTAAAGAATTATTTCCTATTTTTGAGTAACCAACAATTGGAATTAAGTGGTGATTTTTTGACCATTTATCTGCCGCTAAATCGGATTAATTGATTGGCTCGTTTTGTACAAATTAATTAAGATGCACCATGAGTGAAAATAACGGAACCAAAATTTTGCTGGCATTTATTGCCGGAGCCGCCGTAGGAGCCGCAATCGGGTATTTTCTGAACTCCGACAAAAAAGATGAGATTCTCACTGATCTGAAGGAGGGCGCCTCCAAACTAAAAAAAGACATTGAAGAGAATATCAACAAAGCCAAAGAGGTGGTTGATAATTTCAGAAAGGTGGACATCGACCTCACCCCAGAAAATCCGGAATAACCATGGACCACGAAAATGCCGATTTCTTTCAGGAAGTAAAGCTGATGGTTGCCGACTATTTGTCCGCCAGGCTTCAGCTTCTAAAATACGATCTTTACGAAAAGACCGCTAAAATTACAGCAACACTGTTCTCCTCCCTGGTCATTGCCATGCTTTCGTCTATGTTGCTATTTTTCCTTAGCTTGGCTCTTGGGTTCTATCTGGGCTCACTTTTTGACAGCTATGGAACAGGATTTTTGGTGGTAACGGGCATTTACCTGCTCCTATTATTGCCTTTTCTGATTTTTAGAAAAAGTTTGATT
>CAIRSO010000035.1 GCA_903881215.1 uncultured Bacteroidia bacterium | reverse complement strand
CAGCAACAGGATTTCGAATTATTTTATCAGATTAATATATGGATATAACAAATAATTATGTCATTAACGAATGGTAATTCATTCACTAATGACATATTAGAGGTTAACGAATGATAATTCATTCAATTATTTGATTAGCAATAAATATTTTTTATATTTGAATCAAAATTCATACATTAATGACTTAAAATATGCTTTATGAATGATAATTCATACAATGACTGGGTTTCCATGAGCGATAAAGCACTGGGTGCGACTATTGGGGATTTCATTAAACATCACCGCTTAAATCAAAATAAAACGCAGGATGAAGTGTCTGTTGCTGCGGGTATAAGCCGATCTACTTTGAGTTTATTGGAGCGAGGAGAAAAAGTAACTTTGGGCAGTTTAATTCAGGTTTTGCGAGTGCTGGATTTATTGTATATCATGGACATATTCCATATTAGCAATGAGATAAGCCCCATCGAATATGCAAAGTTACAAAAGAATAAAAGGCAACGGGCAAGGAATCAGAATGGCCTGGAAAATTTAAACGAAGATACAGAATGGTAGATTATGCTGAAATAAAAATATGGGGAGAATTAGTCGGTGCTGTCCGATGGTTTCAGGATAGAAATTTGGCCAGCTTTCAGTACGACACCAAATTCCTTTCAAAAGGTTGGGACATTTCTCCAATAAAAATGCCAATAAAAAATGGGAATCGAACATATTCTTTCCCCGAACTTCGGCCAACCAGAGGTGAAGATCCTAATACTTTCAAAGGATTACCCGGTTTATTATCTGATGCCTTGCCCGATAAATATGGCAATGAATTAATCAATGTTTGGCTGGCTCAACGTGGACGTCCGGCAAACAGCATGAACCCAGTTGAACAGTTGTGTTTTATCGGTTCACGGGGGATGGGTGCATTAGAGTTTGAAAAGCCACTGTTTCCATCAGAAAAACGAGCTGTTACATTCGAAATAAAAAGTTTGGTAGATGTTGCTCAAGAGATTCTTTCCCAAAGAGAAGGATTTTCAACTAACTTAAAGGAAGATGATCGGCAAGCAATTAGTGATATAATAAAGGTAGGAACATCGGCAGGCGGAGCCAGGGCCAAGGCTGTGATTGCTTATAATGCTAAGACAGGTGAGGTGAAATCCGGTCAGGCCAAAGCACCCAAAGGATTCGAGCATTGGTTGATTAAACTGGATGGAGTTAAAGATTCACTGCTGGGTGATAGCAATGGCTTTGGAAGAGTGGAATATGCATACCACTTAATGGCTAAAAATTGTGGTATAGACATGATGGAGTGCCAATTATTTAAGGAAAACGGACGTGCACACTTTATGACCAAACGTTTTGACAGGGAGGGCCACGATACCAAGCATCATATTCAAACTTTTTGTGGTATTCAGCACTTTGACTACACAAAATTGTATAGTTACAGTTACGAGCAACTTTTTCAAACCATGCGCACACTGAAACTAACTTATCCTGAAGCTGAACAAATGTTCCGCAGAATGGTGTTTAACGTCATGGCAACAAACTACGACGATCACACAAAGAACTTTTCTTTCAGGCTTAAAAAAGATGGAAAATGGGAACTATCACAGGCTTACGATGTATGTTATTCTTATGATCCCAAAAACCCATGGGTAAATCAGCATACCCTGAGCATCAATGGAAAATATCTGGATATAACCAAATCTGATCTGATGACCATTGCGACAGCAAACAACATCAAAAAAGGAGAAAAGATTATCGATGAAATAAAAGCAGTGGTTTGCAATTGGCATCAATACGCTGAAGATGTAGAAGTTGAACAAAAATTAAGAGATACAATTACAAAAACGCTCATTGCATTAAAATAATCGGCAAATAAAAGGGACAGCCGAATTTACAAAACAATACACGTAGGCAAGAAAACAGAAAATCAAAAATATCTGTACCTTATTTGTACCTCATCATAGTTATATAATTGATTATGAACTTTTAACATTTTCTGCATCGGAAAGTAGAGGATAAAAATCTCATTATTCAGCCTTACAAAAAAAGAGGGAGCCAATTACGGACACCCCTCCAGTTCTTTAGGATTAGGTTAATGTATTTAAGATCATCTAAAGTTTAAAACTTCATCAAAGCGTCCAATTTTTCGTGCGTTATTTTTGTCTCTTCTTCCAGACTTTTGCGAATCACCTTTTTTGCCACATCGAAGGCAGTTGCCATGTTGTAGGCAATCCTGACATCCACCTCGATATTTTTCCCAATCTTCTTGTACATCTCAACCATAGGCAGCACCATTCCCAGGTCCTGTGCAATTAGGTTTTTAGATGCAGCCACTGTTTTAGTCACAGATGCGGCATCTTCGTTGTTCAGCTGTTGGTTGGCAATGCTGTTTTCGATCAGCGCAGCCACCTGTGTGCTTATTTGCCCGGCCAGTTCCAGCTTGGCAGTTTCCATCGCCTGAAGTTTGGCTGCGGTCTGAGATTCGCCAATAGAATTTCCTGAAGCTACGATATACTTCGATTCGTTTTTATCATTGATTTCCAGTTGCCTCATCCATGAGCGTTCAAGTTGTTTGTCAAGCAATGGGGCTCCCGGGGCAACATAGAATCCATCCCTTTTATATTTTCTTGCTTCCTTGCGGGCACTTTTGATAGCCCTGGATGAAACATCTTTCTTAAGTTCCTTTTCTGTTTGCTGAGCCACCAAAACATTGGTAACAGAAAAAAGGATAGTTAGGACCAATAAATAACTTGTAATTGTTTTCATAATTTTTGCGTTTGTAATCTTTTAAATAGGTTTTATTGTTTTGTATTAATAAGGGTTTTTGCTTGGTACAATGAGGAAATTTATTATTGTTTTCTATCTTGGTGTACCAAAGTACTAAAATCAGATCCTTTGATCAAATTACGCACCAAAATAAATCCTACATAAAAAAATATTG
>CAIRSO010000034.1 GCA_903881215.1 uncultured Bacteroidia bacterium | reverse complement strand
CCCTTAACGATGTTTCCGAAAAAGCGATCAGTATGTCGATTAAACAAATAATGAAAGCGAAATCGCTTATATGCAGCGTGCCTGATTTGCGGAAGGCCGATGCGGTTAAGAAAACGGTTGAAGGTGATATTTCTCCCGAAATTCCAGCTTCTATTATGAGAAATCACGAAACTACATGGCTGTTTCTGGATAAAGATTCTGCATCGATGTTGTAAAAGGCAAATAACTAAATTAATATGGATATAAATACATTATTTATCAATTAGTTGCTATTTTCCTACTACTGTTTACGACGAGCTTACCTTTTGATCGGTCTGGGGAGGAAATCAAAATAAAAACGGTTAAAACAGGATTTTTTTCACTCGAGGGGAAGGTTTTGCCTCAGGGAAACCCAGTTGATGAAAATGGGAATATCCGAAAATTCAATTCTCCTTTACTGCACCTGGCATACGCGAACACAAAATCCCCCAAAGGCACCATTCTATTGCTTCCCGGTTCAAATTATGAAGTTTTAAACCTAAAAAAAGAAGGCGAACCAATTGCCGGATTTCTGAATATGGAAGGGTTTGATGTTGCCATTCTTGAATATCATATTGGACTTGACCCAAAGATCCGTGAAATGGCTCTGCCTGATGCCATCAAAGCGTTCCGGCTTCTAAAATCAAGCCGGCATAAACTTGGAATTCGCGGTAATCGTCTGGGAATAATGGGCCTTTCCACCGGAGGCCAGCTTGCAGCAATTACTGTCCAAAAACTTGATGACAAGGAACAACCCGATGACCTCATTCTTATAAATCCTGCTTATTTGGATAAAGCTGTTTTGGGTACCGTAATTCCAGCTGTGTTGACTCCAATTAAGCCAACAGCCCGGCTTTTTACAGCATTTACTTCCAATGGGAATAAAGCAGAGATGAAAAGTTGCGAAGAATACACGAAAACCTGGACGGGTTACGATGGATTGGCTACCTTTCATTTATTGGCCGATACCATCAGCATTTCTGGCAAAGAAGCCAATCCGATGCCAAAGCCTGGGCGCAAGCGATGAAACCCTTACTTTTAAAGCTGATGGGAGACAAGTCTCTGTGAGAAAACATTACCGAACTATTTACCCCGACCAGATTGGGCACAATATCAGGAAAATGGGTGAGATCTCGTACTTGAACGGATCCTTAGGCCTTTCTTATCAAGGCTGATATAGACTCCGGTTTTTTTCGATGAATTGATTAGATTTGCACCATTAGAACTCCAAACGAGCAAGTATCCATGAAATTCCCGGCATGACCAATACCCCTTCTTCATTGTCGCAGAAAATAGCTCAGGGTGATGAGAGATCATTTACCGAAGCTTTTGACAACTACTATGCCGGACTTTGCTACTATGCCGATAAATTTATTCACGATTCGGACGAATCCCGTTCTTTGGTACAGCAGGTTTTTGTCGATCTGTGGATAAAACGGCACAAAATGGTGATCGAACAATCTTTAAAAGCCTATCTTTTTGTCACCGTAAAAAATTATTCGCTAGATTACCTGAAGCATAAATTGGTTGAAACAAAATATCTTCGTGAGGCGACCCCTGCTTCAATATGTTCCGACAACAACTTAATAGAAGAAGCGGAACTCAGTGCCCGTATCAATTTGGCCATAGAAGGGTTACCCGAAAAATGTCGTGAAATTTTTATGCTTTGCCGGTTCGAAGAGCTTCGCTACACCGAAATTGCCCAAAAGCTTGGCATTTCTAT
>CAIRSO010000033.1 GCA_903881215.1 uncultured Bacteroidia bacterium | reverse complement strand
ATTCTCGTTGCACAATATTACAATAAAGGTAACATATGCCTGCATTCAATGTAATAACACATTATGATCTCAATGTTCTTTCGGATCGATTTGCTGATGATATTAAAAAACGACCGGAGGGTGCCGACTTACTTTCGCAAGAATATTTAATTATTCAGACACCAGGAATGAAACGGTATCTCGCGCTGGAATGTGCTAGGCGAAACAGTGTCTTCACACAGGTGAGAGCGCTTATGCCGAAACAATTCATTATGGAACTCGGATTTCTTTTAATGGATGTTCAGGAAAAGAGGACAGTTTTTGATCAGGATGTACTTTCGTGGGCTCTCTACAGAATATTAAAAGAAAGCATCGATAACAATGTTCCTGAGCTTGCCGAATTGAAAAAATATGCAGGTGAAGTGAACAAAGAAATGCGTTTATTCTCTCTCGCAGAAAAAACTGCGGATATTTTTGATCAGTATATGCTTTACCGACCTGAATGGCTGAATATGTGGGAAACGGGAAAGCGGAATTTCCCAACGATAGATGCTGAAGTATGGCAAATGCATATATGGAATCGCCTGATCGCTGAGAACGTCAATGACGATTTGATTAGTCCGGCGAAATATATGAAATTGCTTCTGAATAAAATGGAAAAAGCGACTGAAGCCGAATTAAGTCGCTTACCAAAACGGATATCGATTTTCGGATTATCGATTCTCCCTCCTCAATATCTTCAACTTATTTCCAAATTAGGAGATTTGATTGATGTAACACTATACCTCCAAGTCCCATCTATCAATTACTATGGCGATGTCGTTTCTGAAAAACAGAAACAATGGCGCCAACGCAATTTGTTAAAAAAGAGTGGGGATAATCTAGGGGCTCCCATTTCAGGGAATGGTCTTCTTGGTAACCTGGGAATGATGGGGAGAGAATTCATGGATATTATTCTTGAAACCGATCCTCAATTTCATGAACTATATAATATTGAAGAATTTGATGAACAGAACGATCAACCCATATCACTTTTAAAGAGGATGCAATGGGACGTTAAAATGTGCAATGATGCTGCAGTCGAACCAATTGTTTGCAAAGAAAATAGTTGGAGCATCAGACTAGCGGCCTGTCATGGACCGCTTCGGGAAGTTGAAGTAATTCACGATCTACTTTTGGATTGTTTTCGCCAAAACCCTACCGGTTCTGGAAACCCATTAACACCTTCAGATATTCTTATTATGACTCCTGATATTGAACTGTATGGACCACTTGTTCAGATGGTTTTTGGAGGCGCAAAACAACGTTGCGGAGTATCAATTCCATTTACCATTTCTGATCAGTCTGTATTATCAGAAAATAAGATCGCCCAGTTTGCACAGGATATTTTGCAAGCACTCACAAGCCGGTTTGAAGCATCCTTGATTCTGCCTCTTTTTGAGAGAAACTCAGAGATATCAGGGAATCCCTTAAGTATTAAGGATAGTGAGTTGCTAAAACAGTGGTGCGCAAACAGCGGGATCAGGTGGGGGATAGACAAATCATTTAAAAATGGTTTGAATCTGCAGGAAGATGAT
>CAIRSO010000032.1 GCA_903881215.1 uncultured Bacteroidia bacterium | reverse complement strand
CAGTCCCCCAGTCTCCCAGTCCCCTAGTCCCCCAGTCCTTTCCCCCGCTCACTAATTTTACTGTAGCAAAAGAGGTTGTAATTTTAAGAATTCATAAATAAGCAACAATGGACAATAGAGTTTACATTTTTGATACAACACTGCGCGATGGCGAACAGGTGCCCGGATGCCAGCTGAACACGATCGAAAAGATCGAGGTAGCCAAGGTTCTGGAGCAACTGGGCGTCGACGTGATCGAGGCAGGGTTTCCGATTTCGAGTCCGGGTGACTTCAAATCGGTGGTCGAAATTTCCAAGGCAGTCACCTGGCCCACCATCTGTGCCCTGACCCGCGCGGTGGAAAAAGACATCGAAGTAGCTGCTGAGTCACTGAAATATGCCAAACGAGGCCGGATACATACCGGAATCGGCACATCACCTTACCACATCGTTTCAAAGCTGAACTCCAATCCCGAAGAGATTCTGGAGCGGGCCGTGGCTGCTGTGAAATATGCCAAAAGGTTTGTTGAAGATGTGGAGTTTTATGCCGAAGATGCCGGCCGCTCAGACAATGTCTACCTTGCCAGGGTTATCGAAGCGGTGATCAAAGCGGGTGCCACTGTGGTCAACATTCCGGATACGACAGGCTATTGTCTGCCATACGATTTTGGTCAAAAGATCAAATTTCTGATGGAAAATGTGCCAAACATTCACAAAGCCATAATATCCACGCACTGCCACAACGATTTGGGAATGGCCACAGCCAATACCATCGCAGGGGTGATGAACGGGGCCCGCCAGGTCGAGGTGACCATCAACGGCATCGGTGAGCGGGCCGGAAACACTTCGCTCGAAGAGGTGGTGATGATCCTTCGCTCGCACAAAGAGCTGGATCTGCACACCAACATCAACACGAAAAATATCTACAAAACCAGCAAGCTTGTCTCCAATCTGATGAACATGCCGGTTCAACCCAACAAGGCCATCGTTGGTCGTAACGCTTTTGCCCATTCGAGCGGCATCCACCAGGATGGTGTCTTGAAAAACCGCGAAAACTATGAGATCATCGATCCGGTAGAGGTTGGCATCAACGAATCATCGATCGTACTGACTGCCAGAAGCGGTCGGGCGGCACTGAAACACCACCTCGATATGCTGGGTGTCAAACTTGAAAAGGGAAAACTTGACGAAGTTTACCAGGACTTTCTGGTGTTGGCCGACAAGAAAAAGGACATCAAAGAGGACGATCTGCTGGTATTGGTCGGTGAGCTTGGTCATGGCGAACGCCGCATCAAGCTTGACTTCCTGCAAGTCGTAACAGGCAAAAACCTGATCCCGATGGCCACTTTGCGTCTGGATATCGCCGGAGAGAAATTCACGGCCACTGAATCAGGGAACGGTCCTGTCGATGCCGCCATCAAAGCCGTCAAGGCCATCATCCACCGGAAGGTAACCCTGCAAGAATTCCTGATACAGGCTATCAACAAGGGAAGCGATGACATTGGCAAGGTGCATATGCAGGTCGATTATGAAGGCACTGTTTTCAATGGATTTGGTGCCAATACCGACATCATTACTGCATCCGTGGAGGCATTTTTGGATGCCATCAACAAGATTGGAAACAGTGAATCTGCCGGTGACGTAAAGAAGTAGTTGAGAGTTGAGAACTGAGAGTTGAGAGTTAAATGAAAAAGCGACCCTTCGGCTTCGCTCAGGGACCGGATCAATAATAAAAATTTAAATAGAAATATTTTGGAGGCAACAACATTATTTGATAAAATTTGGGATGCGCATGTGGTGAATATAATCGAGGGAGGTCCGTCGGTGCTCTACATCGACCGGCATTTCATCCACGAAGTAACCAGTCCGGTAGCATTTTCCGGATTGGAAGGCCGCGGGCTGAAGGTTTTCCGTCCGCAGAATACGGTCGCCACACCCGACCACAATGTGCCCACCATCGAACAACATCTGCCGATCCGGGAGGAGCTCTCCCGCAAACAGGTGGAGACCCTGACGGCCAATTGTGAACGGCACAACATCCCGTTGTACGGATTGAGCCACAAATGGCACGGCATCGTGCACATCATCGGACCGGAACTCGGCATTACCCAACCGGGGATGACGATCGTCTGCGGCGACAGCCACACTTCTACCCACGGCGCCTTCGGAAGTATCGCTTTCGGTATTGGCACCAGCGAGGTCGAGATGGTTTTTGCCAGCCAGTGCATCCTGCAACCAAAGCCCAAAAAGATGCGCATCAACGTCGAAGGAACCCTGGCGAAAAACGTCACATCCAAAGACATCGCGCTGTATGTGATTGCCAAAATATCAACATCCGGTGGTACCGGTCACTTTGTAGAGTTCGCCGGATCAGCCATCCGTTCACTCTCCATGGAAGCCAGGATGACCCTCTGCAACATGAGCATCGAATGTGGTGCGCGTGGAGGCATGATCGCCCCTGACGAGACGACTTTTGCCTATTTGAAAGGTCGTGAAGAGGCTCCTAAGGGTGCTGCCTGGGATCAAAAACTGGCAGAATGGAAGAAACTAAAAACCGATGATGGTGCAGTTTTTGACACAGAATACACTTACGATGCGGCCGATATCTCTCCGATGATCACCTATGGCACCAATCCCGGCATGGGTGTTGGCGTGCAAGGTTCAATCCCTACCGGGGATGATCTGACTGGCAGTGATCGTGCTACATTCCTGAAATCGCTCGAATACATGGGTTTCAAACCCGGCGAAATACTGAAGGGCAAAAAGATCGATTACGTCTTCATCGGCAGTTGTACCAATGGCCGGATCGAAGACTTCCGACTCTTTGCTGAGTATATCAAGGGAAAAAAGAAAGCCTCCTGGGTAACGGCCTGGATTGTTCCGGGTTCCAAACAGGTTGAGCAACAGATCCGTGAAGAGGGACTGGTAGAAATCATGGAGTCGGCGGGTTTTGCCCTGCGTCAACCCGGATGCTCAGCCTGTCTGGCGATGAACGACGACAAAGTCCCGGAAGGGAAATATGCCGTCTCCACCTCCAACCGAAATTTCGAAGGACGCCAGGGACCAGGTGCACGAACCATGCTGGCAAGTCCGTTGGTTGCCGCGGCAGCGGCGGTGAGTGGCTTTGTTAGTGACCCGAGGGAATAACCATGCAGAAGGATAAAGGATAAAGTAAAAAGGATAAAGTAGGGGTTTCGATGTAGGCCATCGTTCTACCTTCCGAATAATAATTGTAAGATTAAAGTTTGAAAAGCATTGTAGAAAAATGAAGTATAAAAGGTAGGATGGGGTTCACTTTAACCTTTTTCCTTTATCCTTTATCCTTCTTTAATCAAATAAACATGATTGAGAAATTCAATAAAATAGTGAGTTCCGCGGTTCCGCTTCCGATAGAAAACGTGGACACGGACCAGATCATTCCCGCCAGGTTTCTGAAGGCAGTTGAGCGCAAAGGATTTGGTGACAACCTGTTCCGTGACTGGCGTTATAAAAAGGATGGCACACCCAATCCTGATTTCGCACTGAACAATCCGAAATATTCGGGCACCATCCTGGTTGCCGGGAAAAATTTCGGCAGTGGCTCAAGCCGCGAGCACGCAGCATGGGCGGTCTATGACTTTGGTTTCAGGGTCGTTGTTTCCAGCTTCTTTGCCGATATTTTTAAAGGCAATGTACTCAACAACGGATTGCTACCGGTTCAGGTATCCGAGGATTTCCTAACCGGGATGTTCGAAGCGATCGATAAAAATCCGGCAGCCTCTTTCGAGGTCGACCTTCAAAGCCAGACCATCCGCAATGTGAGCCTTTCAACAGAATACAAATTTGACATCAATCCCTATAAGAAAGAGTGTCTTTTGAAAGGGTACGATGATATTGATTACTTGCTGAGTCTCAAAAAAGAGATAATTTCCTTTGAGACAGCGAAATAGAGTTATGATTTATTAGTTATTAGTTATGAGTTATGAGTTATGAGAGAGAGAAGCTATCAGATTGTAAATATATAATAATCAATATATTATGTCTCATACCTTATGTCGCGTGTCTTATAACTCATAACTAATAACTCATAACTTATATCTTATCTCTGAAATTACATGCAAATGAAGGATAGAGTTTACATCATGGATACGACACTGAGGGATGGCGAACAGACCTCCGGTGTCTCCTTTTCGGATAGTGAAAAGCTGAACATCGCCAAGATTCTGCTGGAAGAGGTCAGGGTAGATTACCTTGAAATCGCCTCCGCCAGAGTCTCTGACGGTGAAATGCTGGGCGCCAAAAAGGTGATGGAATGGGCCAGAGGGACTGAGTACCACGACAAGATCGAGATTCTCGGATTCGTTGATGGAACCACTTCGCTCGACTGGATCGCTAAAGCCGGAGGGAAGGTGATCAATCTTCTTGGCAAGGGATCCTTGCGACATGTGACACAGCAGCTAAAAAAGAGTCCGGAGCAACATCTCGCAGACCTCAAAAAGTCGATCGCGCAGGCACAGTCGATGAATATTTCAGTCAACCTTTACCTCGAAGACTGGTCGAACGGAATGCGCAACTCCCCGGATTATGTGAATTTCATGCTCGAAGGACTTAAAAATGAGCCCATCAAGAGGTTGATGCTTCCGGATACTTTGGGAATTCTCAATCCCACGGAAACTTTTGAGTTCTGCTCGACCATGATTCGCAACTTCCCTACTCTCAGTTTCGATTTCCATGCCCACAACGATTACGACCTGGCTGTGGCCAATGTCGACTCTGCTTTGCGTGCCGGCATCCGGACCATCCACACCACCATCAATGGATTGGGTGAGAGAGCAGGAAATGCGCCGCTCTCGAGTGTAGTTGCCTTGCTGAACGACCATTTGAAGATGGCCAACTCTATCCATGAGAACAAATTGAACATGGTAAGCCGTCTGGTCGAGACATTCTCGGGCATTCATATTTCCGGCAATAAACCCATTATCGGCGAGAATGTTTTCACGCAATGCAGTGGTATCCACGCAGATGGGGATAACAAGGACAATCTTTATTACAACGACTTATTGCCCGAACGCTTCGGCCGTACCCGGAAGTATGCACTTGGTAAAACATCCGGCAAAGCCAACATCGCCAAAAATCTCGAGGAGATGGGCATCCGGCTTGACGCCGAAAACCTGAAACGGGTAACCGACAAAGTGATTGAGCTGGCCGATAAAAAAGAGACCGTTACTTCGGAGGATTTACCCTATATCCTGTCGGATGTGTTGAAAAGTGAGTCTATCTTTGAGCGGATCACACTTAAAAATTATGCTATCTCCCATGCACTCGGACTGCGCCCAATGGCCACTGTCTGTATCGAGATGAATGGTGAGTTGTACGAGGAAGCAGGTTCGGGCGACGGCCAGTACGATGCTTTCATGAACGCCCTCCGCAGAATTTACGAAAAGCTGAACAAACAATTGCCCTCACTTGTAAATTATACAGTCACCATTCCACCTGGTGGAAAAACAGATGCTCTTGTGGAAACCCTGATCACCTGGGATCTTGATCGTGAATTCAAAACCCGCGGACTGGATCCAGATCAGACTGCCGCCGCGATCAAGGCAACGATTAAGATGCTCAACATAATTGAGAGCGACGGGCAGATTTATTGAGAGAAGAGGGAAGAGTGAACAACGAATAGTGAAAAAAATAGGTTTGAAATGTTTGAAGGGTTTGAAGGGTTTGAAATGTTCAGAACCCCCCAAACTTTTCAAACATTTTAAACTTTTCAAACATTTTAAACTTTTCAAACAATATAAACTTTTCAAACAATATAAACTTTTCAAACAAAAATAAAATTACATGAAATTGAATATTGCTGTGTTGGCAGGAGACGGAATCGGGCCTGAAATTGTAGCCCAGGCATTGAGAGTGACAGAGACTGTTGCCAAGAAATTCGGTCACGAACTGCAAACCAAAGAGGCACTGGTAGGTGCTGCGGCTATCGATGCCACAGGAAATCCTTATCCCGACGAGACCCACGAACTTTGCATGCAATCAGACGCTGTTCTCTTTGGCGCGATCGGTCATCCGCGTTTCGACAATGATCCTTCCGCCAAAGTGCGTCCCGAGCAAGGATTACTGGCCATGCGCAAAAAGCTTGGTTTGTACGCCAATATCCGTCCGCTGATCATATTTCCTTCCCTGCTCGAAAAATCGCCACTCAAGACCGACCGCGTCGAAGGGGCAGATTTCGTGACCATCCGCGAGCTTACCGGCGGATTGTATTTCGGTCAGCCGCAGGGGCGCAGCGAAAACGGCGACACCGCCTATGACACCTGCATCTACACCCGCATGGAGGTTGAGAGAATTTTAAAGCTCGCCTTCGAATTTGCCATGAAACGCAAAAAGCGGCTCACTGTGGTCGACAAGGCCAATGTTTTGGCGACTTCCCGCCTTTGGCGACAAATTTCCAAGGAGATGGAACCGCAGTACCCCGAAGTTGTTGTGGATTACATGTTCGTCGACAATGCCGCCATGCAGATCATCCAATGGCCAAAGCGCTTCGATGTGATGGTGACCGAAAATTTGTTCGGGGATATCCTGACGGATGAAGCCAGTGTCATCGCGGGTTCGCTCGGCATGCTGCCTTCGGCTTCGATCGGTATTCACACGTCGGTTTTTGAGCCGATCCACGGTTCTTATCCGCAGGCTGCCGGCAAAAATATCGCAAACCCTTGCGCCACAATCCTTTCCGCGGCCATGATGTTCGAATATGCCTACAAGCTGGACAAGGAAGCGGCCCTTATCAGGAAAGCCGTAGAGGCATCATTGGAAGCAGGAGCAGTCACCGAGGACCTGACCGACGACAAATCCAAGGCTCTTTCTACTTCTGCCGTGGGCGATTGGATCGTGGAGTACATCCTGAAAGCCTAAAAAGACATTATCAAAAATGATTGATAGTAGTGGTAATCCCAAACCTCTGTGTTTCTCTGTGAATCCTCTGTGGAACTCTGTGTAAAAAATTGTATCACAGAGTTCCACAGAGTAAACCCAAGAGTCACACAGAGCTAAAAAATTCAGGTCATGCAAAAATTCGTTTTATTGGCGTCAATCCTACTGCTAGCCTCAACAACAATTTTATGTGGTCAGGATAACAGTAATCTTTCCATTCTTTCTTCACCCGCAGGAAGCCGCTACACCGAAATAAACCGAAACGGCACTACCGTGATTCCCAATGGCCGGCTGATCGCTCCTTATGGGAAGACATTTCCGGTGGCTCCCCACCCCTTCGGACTGGCCATCAGCAACGATGGAAGCATAGCTGTAACGGCCAATTCAGGTACATCCCCTTTGTCAATTTCAATTCTCACCAACCTGACCGGTGAACCATTTAACCGGCAAGTGCCTCCCGGTCCGTCGACGGACAAAGGAGTTCTTGAGTCAGTATTTATGGGTGTTGCCCTGACGCCCGACAACAAAAGCGTGTATGTATCAGGCGGTCAGACCAACAAGATCTACCGTTTCGACATCGCTACCGGGGCTAAACTTGACTCGGTTAATTGCGCGGTAAATGAGGATAATCAGCCTTCACCGGATGGTTACATCGGCGACATGGTCCTGACAAAAGACGGGAAATACCTCTATGCGGTGGACCAGATGCTTTTCAGAATGATTGTAATAGATACCCGCCAAAATAAAATCGTTAAGACGGTTCAGGTTGGCCGTTATCCTTTCGGGATTGCCCTTTCGCCCGACGAAACGAAAGTATACGTGGCCAATGTGGGTGTCTTCGAATACAGCAAAATCTCAAATATTGAGGCGAATAAAAATTACGAGAAAGCCTTGAAATCGGCCGCTTTCGCCAACAATACCAAAGAGATGCGGGAAGGTACGGTCCTCAATGGCATGAAGGTAAAAGGACTTGGCGATCCCAATGTTCCCGAATCATTTTCAGTCTGGGCCATTGCGATAAATAACATCACCAACGCCAAAGTTGTGGCCAAAATCAAGACAGGTAATCTGGTCGGAACGATGGTCGAAGGGATACCGGCTGTAGGCGGTTCAAGTCCCAATTCGTTGGTTGCCACTGATCAGTATATTTTCGTGAGCAATGGGAACAACGATAATATTTCCGTGATTGATAGTAAGAAAGACTTGGTGGTCAAAGAGATTTTCTTGAAACTGCATGCCGCTGTCAAGCAGTTTAGAGGGGTGATCCCGTTCGGACTGGCAATTTCGCCCGATCATAAAAGGTTGTATGTGGCTGAATCCGGTATCAATGCCATCGGTGTGATAGACTTGCCAACTTTTGAAGTAAAAGGCCACATCCCGACAGGATGGTTTCCGGCCAAGGTAAAAGTGACCGGTGATGGAAAGAGGTTGATCGTGGCCAATGCCAAGGGATTTGGCAGCGGCCCCAACGGCGGACCACAATTCAAAACGGGAAAGGAGATTACTTATATTGGGGCGTTGATGAAAGGAACTGTAGGAGTTGTGGACATCCCAACTGATGATCAGCTCAAAGATCTGACAGCACAAGTACTTACCAACAATTTCAAGATCAGCTCGCTGGCCGAAGTGAAAGCGCAACGTGGACAGAATCCAGTCCCGATTTTCGGTGGCGAGAAAGAATCACCCATCAAATACATCGTTTTTATCGCCAAGGAAAACCGCACCTACGATGAAGTTTTTGGTCAGGTGAAAAAAGGGAATGGAGATTCCACCCTGGCCCGCTATGGCCGCAATGTCTCTTTTACCAACAAGAAAAAGAATGCAGGATTAAAGAATGTTTCGGTCATGGTCAACCACCTCAAGCTGGCCAAAACATACGCCATTGCCGACAATTTCTATGTCGACTCGGATGTATCGGCCGACGGTCACAGGTGGCTTGTCAATACCTATCCCAACGAGTGGGTGGAGACGACAGTACCTGCCAATTATGGCGGCAACCGCGAATACAGGAGCAATTCGAAAGCACCGGGGGCGCTGGCAATGAATGGGGCGGCGGGTGCCATCTATCCTGAAGATTACAACGAAGCGGGCTCCATGTGGGAGCATCTCGAGCGCAACAAAATCGATTTTTACAATTTTGGATTTAGTGTGATGTTTGAACCGGCATTTTATGAAGAAAGTTTCACCAAGACCGGCATCGGCTTGTTTGCCAATTTCCCCGTTCCGCAGCCCATTTTTACCCGGACCAGTCAGATGTATCCGACATACAACACCTCCATCCCGGATCAGTTCAGGATCAATCAGTTCATCAAGGAGTTCGACCAGAAATTTATCGGCAAAGGCAAAAGTATGCCATCGATGATCACCTGCATCATCCCAAATGACCATGGCGCCGGCGAGGAGGCTGCCAAGGGCTATCCGTTCCGCGAAAGCTACATGGCCGACAACGATTTGGCGGTGGGTCGCATCATCGAATATTTATCCCATACCCCTTACTGGAAAAACATGGCCGTCTTCATCACCGAGGACGACGCGCAAAATGGCGTCGACCACATCGATGCGCACCGAAGTATCCTGATGGTGGCCTCGCCTTATGCGAAAAAAGATTACGTGGGAAAAGTGCATTACAGCTTTGGGAGCATTTTCAAAACTTTCTGGAACATCCTGGGAATGCCCTACCTCAACCAGTATGATGCAGGAGCCAATGACCTGTCAGACCTGTTTACGGACAAGCCGGATTTTACCCCATATCAGGCCTCGCCTGTTAATCCACAGATCTTTGATCCGGCGACAGCATTGAAACCGTTTAACGAAAAGTTCGACTGGAAATCGCTCGAATCCAACTCTGTGCTCGACAAACCGGCGGATATGATCGAGGATCAGAAGGAGAAGGCGGAGAATCGGGAGTTGAATCAGAAGTGAAAATAGTTGAGAACTGAGAACTGAGAGTTGAGAGTTGAGAGTGAATAACGAATAGTGAAAACGTTGCGATACAGGTTCCCGCTCTCAACTCTCAGTTCTCAACTCTCAACTAATCACAAATATTTCTGAATTACTCCCAACCAAGCCTTATACCCCTCCCCCAGAAGGTGCAATCCATCATTCGTGTACATCGGATTGAGCAGATCGTCGTTGGGGTTTTTCAGTTCGCTGAAGAGATCCACGTAGGTGGCACCCAGCTTGGGACAGATTTTTTCAAGTCTCTGATTGAGATCTTTGACCTGAGGGGTGCGGCTGGTATGGCCGCTAAAAGATTTGAAAGTATTGTTGACCGGCAGGATGCTCTGCACATAGACTTTGGTATTGGGCGATTTGGTGCGGATGGTGGAGACAATCTTGTAAATATTGGCATAGATCGTGTCAGGAGAGATGTTTTTCGCCAGATCGTTGATGCCAATTAGCAGGAAGACTTTGGCAGGTTGCACACGGGTAACCTGGTACAAACGGAAGAGCACCCCTTCGCTGGTATCACCGCTGATACCCCTGTTTTTGGCCCGGGGATTCTGCAGCAGCTCACTCCACTCTGATCCATCGGTGATGCTGTTTCCCAAAAAGATGATCTCATTTTTAGTATCCGGAAGCAGCTCAAAAAGCGATTTGCGCTGAT
>CAIRSO010000031.1 GCA_903881215.1 uncultured Bacteroidia bacterium | reverse complement strand
TGTTGCATGTCAGGTGTTTATGACAAAATCTGCTGGTTTTTATATAAACGGTGCCAATAGCACTTTAATAAGCGGATGTCGCACTTACCAGATATCGGACGATGCAATAAGAGCCGTAAAATCACACGAACTTAATGTGAGCAGCAATATATTTTGCTGGCATGTGGGTCATGGAATTTTACTGGATAATGTTATATGGGGAACAATTAATGGGAATAATTTTATTGACACTGGACATGTTAATTTCGTTCCTGAAGATGTCAATTCCGCCCATTACGTAATGGAGATCCCGAATGGCGTAAATGTGCTTGATTCACTAAAGTGCGGGATATTTGCAACCAATCAAACAAAAGGAGTGACTGTTTCCGGGAATGCTATATTTAACTGGGGGTCAAATGCTCCTTTAAAATATGGAATTCATGAAGATTCTTCGTGCTCTGATAATATTATAACAGGCAATAATATTAATTTTTTTCATTATCAGGGAATTCTTTCAGAAGGAACCAATTCAAAGGAAAACAATAATTTAAGTACAAAGGAAACATTTATCGGAAAAGAAAACGGAAATAAAAAATTCCATTGGTATGATCCACGAAAACTTCAAAAATTTATAGAAGAAACCAGAAAACCTTTTGATACAAAATAAGGGTTAAATAATACATTGAAATATTTATTATCATGAAATAGCCATGAGGAAATGTTCACACCAACAGAAAATGATGATGTGGCTATTCCATTTGGCAATTAAAAAACAAAATATAAACAAATGAAAAATTCGATTATAATAATTCTTTTGTTGCTATCAGCCCTGGCTGTTTCAGCACAAACTGCTCAAAACAAAATGACCTGGTGGGAAGAAGCCAAATTTGGTATGTTCATACATTGGGGCATTTATGCCGTACCTGCCGGCACTTATGATGGAAAACGAATCGATGGCATCGGGGAATGGATAATGGCACGGGGCAAAATACCTGTTGCGAAGTATAAAACGTATGCTCAGGAATTTAATCCGGTTAAATACGACCCCGAAGCATGGGTAAAGCTGGCAAAGGAAGCCGGGATGAAGTATCTTATCATTACCTCCAAACATCACGATGGTTTTGCGCTGTTTGATTCAAAAGTAACCAAATGGGATATCGTTGATGCCACACCTTACGGAAAAGATTTGCTCAAACCGCTTGCCGAAGCTTGTCGTAAGGAAGGGATAAAATTGGGATTTTATTATTCACAGGCCCAGGACTGGAATCATGCAGGGGGTGCTGCCTCTGGCGGACATTGGGATTCAGCACAGGATGGCAGCATGGATGAATACCTTGACAATATTGCAGTTCCACAGGTCAAAGAAATTCTTGAAAACTACGGCGGACTTGACATTATTTGGTGGGACACACCCAGAAATATGACAAAAGAACGGGCAGAAAAATTTTTACCTGTCCTCTCAAAATATCCAAACTTAATTACAAATGACCGCTTGGGAGAAGAAGGATTTAAAGGGGACACCGAAACACCTGAACAGTCTATCCCTGCAACAGGTATTCCCGGTCGTCACTGGGAGGTCTGTATGACCATGAACGATACCTGGGGCTACAAATCGTATGATGACAACTGGAAATCAACAAAAGTTCTGCTTCAAAATTTGGTGGATATTGTAAGCAAGGGCGGAAATTACCTGCTAAATGTTGGTCCTACTGCCGAAGGTATTATTCCTGATCCCAGCGTTGAACGGTTAAAAGAAATTGGGAAATGGATGGAAACCAATGGAGAAGCAATCTATGGAACGACTGCAAGTCCGTTTGATTATTTGCCCTGGGGCAGGGGAACACTAAAAGGCAACAAATTGTTTCTTCACGTTTTTAACTGGCCAGATAACGGAAAATTGTCTGTACCAATACTTAATAAAGTAAATAAAGCTTATTTGCTGACCAATCCGGGAAAAACGTTGAAAGTAAAAAAATCCGGATTAAATAAAAGCATTGAAATTCCTGCCATTGCACCTGACCAATTTGTATCAGTTGTTGTTTTGGAAATTGACGGAAAACCCGAGGTTCTTCCCATTCCATCTGGAGGGAAAAAAGTCAGTGCTTCATCAGAACAACCCAACCATGAAGCCCAGAATCTGACCGATGGAAATCCAAAAAATGATTGGCAACCAGTTAAAAATGATAAAGATGTGTGGATTGAGGTTGATTTGGTTGAAAAAACAAGGATTGGAGCAGTAACCGTAGTTGAACCCTGGCACCCGTGGGACAAAAAAAGTCAAAAGCTGGAACTGCAATATCTGAAAGGTAACCATTGGAAAACTGCCAAAGAATTTGAAACCAAAGGTACCGGCCATACTGAGAATATTACACCCATAAAGGCCCAAAAGTTTCGATTAAAAATTCTTGAATCAAAAGAACCAACTCTAAATGAATGGATTTTGTACCGGGCAGAATAATAAAACAAGAATGAATCTTCCATAGATGAAAATACAAAATTCTAATTTAAGTCTGAACTTATAATCAGGGAATCAATATAAATTTAAAAAACACGTGTACTTATGACAGGAATTATTTTTGCAATCATCACCGTTTTGGCATGGGGAGCCTGGCTGGCGCCGTCTCAGAAAGTTCAGTTTGCGAATCCGCAAATAAAAACCATGTATGTTGCTTTTG
>CAIRSO010000030.1 GCA_903881215.1 uncultured Bacteroidia bacterium | reverse complement strand
CCAAGAGTCCATTCATATCGAACGCCGATATAATCTGCCAGAAACCCTGTCCGAAGTGCCACAAAATTGGCATACCAGTACTCAAGGCCAAGATTTACATTGATTTCCTGCATTTTTTCTTCAAAGGATTCTAAGCTGTCAGATTTAAGGTCTGTGAAAAGTGCTTTATAAAAGGGGTCGGGTTTGCCATCAGAGTTCTTGACAAATTCTCTGTTAAGATCGAGTAATAGTTTTAGGTCATGAATAGGGGTGAGAATGGGTCGATAGACAAAACCTAGTCGTAAGGTAAAGGGTATCGGGTCGGGGTTGCTTCTGTCAATGTAAAAAATATTGGGTCCCATGTTTTGAAGCATAAACCCAAGGTCGAATTTTTTTACTAAAAAGTTTCTTTTAAGAACTGCTGCATCAACTGCAAATGTCTGTCCAATACCTTGGCCATCACTCATTCCTGGAGCCAGAGCACTGTGTACGTACTTGAAATTGAATCCAAGGGACAGATCCTCTTTTAAGGGTAATCCGTAGGAGAGCCCGAAGACCCCTTCCCAAGATTTGCGAGTTTTCGGTTCCTCGCGACCGAATGCATCGACGACGGGGTTCTCGCCCATGTTAATGTAGTTTACAAATATACCTATCGTGCCCCAGTCTTGAGTAGGATAGACAAATGCTGCATAAGCATGCCACAGATCAGGAATGTTGAATGAGGGAAGTAATTGTTCGTAAAAGAGAAAAACTTGAGAGCGTGCGTTATCATATTCGTTGATTGCTTTTTCTGTAGCGATCCAGATGTCATTGTCATGGTCAAGTATGCAGCGGACATCATTATCAGAGAGGACATTTTTTGAATGAAATGATTTCCATTCAGGTGGTGATTCTTTTGTTACGCCTGCTTTGTCAACTATCGTTGCGCCTGCTTTATAACTTATTACGCCTTTATTTGTCCCGATCCAGATATTTCCCGATCCATGCTCGGTGAAGGAAACTACTCTGCTGTCAGGAAATTTAAATCTTTTCCAGCTAGACAGAGTGGAAATGGTAACACCATTATCTCCACCAATCCACAAACGTTCCTTTGAATCATAAAACAATGAACGGACATCATTTGTTAATAATCCGTTAGATGTGTCATACACCGTGATAGTGCTGTCAGTTGTTTTGACAAGACCCGTTGGCGTACCCACATAGAGAATTCCATGTTGACCGTATGCGAGAGCGTTGATCATTGATGATGGAAGGCCGTCAGAGGTGTCCATCTTTTTCCATTGTCCGTCAACATATGAAGCTAGGCCATTGTCTGTACCGACTGAAAGTTCGCCACTGCTGCTTGCCGCAATTGAAATTATTGTGTTCGATGGTAAACCATCCAGAATAGTGTAGCGGTTCCATTCGTTATCACTATAGCGCCACAAACCATTAGCAGTACCAGCCCAAAGTCTATCCGAGTTGTCAAGAGTGAGGCAGGTGATGCTGTCTTTAACGGCGATTGAAAAAGGGATTTTAACTTCGTCAAGATCTTTGAAGGTAATATCCTTAGTTAAAAATACTGAAGCCAGCTGATCAGAAAGGGTGTCTGCTTTTAGGGAATCGATAGTGCCGGAAAGTATGGAAACAATTTTCGCCGACGAACGCTCAATTGAAGGAACCATTACGATCTCTTTTGCCAGTGAATCAGCGATCTGTTTTGCGTTAACAATTGTTTTAATCTGCAATGCATTGAGTAATTGTGCATTTATCACACTATAGTGTTTTTGAGAGATTTTGTTGAAGGTGAAAATCGACCAAACAGCATTTTTAAGCAGGATCGGATCTTCAGTTTTCATGAATTTTGATACGATTCCGTCGATATCATCACTTTGCTCGACCAGGTAAACTTCGTAATCCTCCCATGCCTTACCATTATAACGGAGCAAACCTTTATTGGTCCCAAACCAGATAAGGTCTTTCGCGCCGAAATCTTTTCTTTTCTTTGCGGCAATTGAGGTAAAAGTATTTCCACTGTTGTTAAGATGCAGTTTCCATGAGTTTGCTTGCGGTGCCTGACCCAATCCAGCAGGATTGTAAAATGTGGCATTCGCATCGTCACTTAAGCCTGTAAATGCCTCTCCAAGCGCAGTCGCTCGTGCTCCAGGTGGAAAAATTAGTGTTACTACTGCAGATTCCCCTACAGCCGCCTGATTATTGTCGAAAAATCCTATCAAAAGAGCAAATGAGAGAATTCCGATAAAACGTTTAGGTTGGTGATTTAAGATCATGCGATTGTACCTCGTACTGCATTTGATGGTGAAATCATTTTCCACTCAGGTAACTGTGGAGAAATCTCATTTTTAAAAAGAGGGATCATTTTTATTTCAGTTGTATCCAGGAGGTTTACGTTCCCACGATGTGCTTCAAGTGTACAAGTACACCCGATGTGAAAAGGGGGAATAATCTGAGGAAATTGAAATAACTCT
>CAIRSO010000029.1 GCA_903881215.1 uncultured Bacteroidia bacterium | reverse complement strand
GATGAAGGGTCGTATATACTGAGGCCGTTGCTTTTTGTTTGTTCATAAGTACCTTGTAGAGTTACAAGGGAACGCTCAAAGAGCAACACTTTTTTAATTTCTATGGGATGCTAGTGAATCATTTTTTAACATTAGACTTTAATTCTTCAATTTTTAAACGTGCCATCCCAGAAGCTGATTTTTCTGGCCGATACCCAGCACTATAGTTTCCCCAGCGGAGATGGTAGTCCAGGGTGTCGAGGATGTAAAGGTAGTAGGTTTTGTCGCGTAATTGGCCAAATCGGGCGGCGGTCCGTATGCCATCACCATAGACCGTAATGCCCAATCCATTCGTTGAGTCACTAAGAGTATAGTCCCAGATGGCAAGTTTTGAACCACTGGCCTCATAGGTGAGCAGTTTTCCTTCTGGAACCCCATATCCCATAAAAAAGTAGTCCCAAACATCTTTGCCCCAAGGTTGCGAGGGTTGCTTAGCCCACTCAGGTTTGTCCATTGAGAACAGATTGATACTGCCATTCAGACGTCCAATATGATCATCAGGGTACCAGGACCAGTATCCCTTCCGATCCCAGTCGAGATGATCGAAGTTATCGCTGGCAATAAATTTGATCCCCGACTCCAGGGTCAAAGGACCTTCCCTCTCCCACGCTTTATTCACGGTCACAAGTTCTGGAATATCGTCAAAGGCATACGCGATATCGAAACGACCGTTCGCGCCCAGTGTATAGGTGTAAGTCACGGCAATCTCGGCTAAATGGCCAGTCACATGTATGACCACGCGATTATCTTTCTCTTCAATACGGAGCGTCTGTTTCTTCCAAGCTTCTGGCTGTGGGCTGTCGTACATGACTGTTTTCGGCATGATGGACATTTTACCTATTTCAGGGTTTACTGCCTTAAAGAAATACTCTTCGAGTTTGTAAATGTGCGGAAAAGGTCCTACGAGCTTTAGATGTTCTTCACCTCGATGAATGCTTTGTATCAAGCCACTTTCGCGATCCACCGCGAAACTAAACTGTTCGCCTTGAATCAAGATAGATCCTTCCTGCTCGGTTACTTTTGGAGCTCCTGCCAAAGCTGGCATCTGTTTCCTGATCGGTTCCCCTAGAGTCAACTCATACGTATCGATCATTCGATTTGTGGAACTTATAAAAGAGAGCCGCACTTTCGTACCTAGCTTCCAGTTTTCTGGCGGCAGTTGAATCTCGCCCTTTTCATGGGGAAGAATCGCAGGGCATTTGATTGACTTGGTTTTATCTTCATAAGTCAGGAGCAGAGTAATTTCAACAAGCGAAGTGTGGTTAAAGCGGTTATATACCGGAATCATGATCGGCTCTCCCGGAGTAACATTTTTGATTTCGGTCTGAAGCAGGCGTATCGGACTCAGAGCTTTCTGAGTATTCCAATGTTCTGGTTTTTTTCGTCTCCACTCATCCGTCATTCCCCATCGAGCAGTCCCAAAGACATTACATTTTTCATCTGAAATATAGAGCTTCGTATAATTAGAACGTAAAAGTTTATTCCATGCACGTGAAGTTTTTTGAAAAGGGTCTTTTATGTATGTAAGATCGTCGTTATAATTAAATATGGCACAGCCAATCACGCCATCATTATCGTACATGTTTGACCACATTTTATCAATGCTTCTTCCCCAGTAGTCTCTTCCATTAGGGTCAAACAACCATTCGTTTGCGGTATGTCCTAACACATGAGCCATTTCGTCGTATATTACCGGTTGACCTTCTTTAGATTCAAAATTTTCATTCCATTGAGGATAATGATGAGATACTATATCGTAGGATTCGTGAAGCGTGTCTTTCTTCACTTGATACGAAGCAATAACTGGTCGTGATGGATCAATTTTTTTAAGATATTTATAGGATTCAAGAAAATTCGAACCATAGACACTCTCGTTTGCAGTGCACCAAATGATTACCGAAGGGCTACTCCCGTAATTAAATACCATTTCGCGAAGTTGATTGATAAAATGAATTCGTTCTTTAGGATCATCATGCATTCCTTCCGTTGGTCTATTTGATTTGCCAACATCACATATCGCTGATTCCATCTCCATATATAAGCCTAGTTTATCACAGGCTTTAGCAAGTGAAAGGCCAGGAGGGTAATGACATGTTCTGACAAAATTCATATTTCCTTCTTTAATTAATTCGGCATCTCTACGCCAGAATTGTTCGTCAGGCACAAGCCCCTTGGTTGGGTTATTTATCCTCCAATTCACCCCCTGAAGCTTCGTCACTTTTCCATTAATCAGTAAGTTTTTATGGGCATCAAATTCTATCTCTCTAAAACCAATCTCTTTAGAGTAACGTGT
>CAIRSO010000028.1 GCA_903881215.1 uncultured Bacteroidia bacterium | reverse complement strand
GATTGCCTTCGCGTGAGATAAAAAGGGGGCCTACCCACAGCGGATAGGCCTCCGAAATGAAAGTAACACGAAACAATCTACTAAAACTCGCCCATTCCTCCACCCTCGTTACCTGATGAATCTGGACCATCTTTTCCTGACTTTGCACTGAAATTATTGATTTTATAACTTAATGTAAGTTGTACTATCTGAGATTCATGTTTAAACTTAAACTGATTTTCGAAATTTGTTCCAAAAGATGAGCCACTGAACTTCATGGTTCCAAAAATATCCTGTATTTGTAGCGTGGCACTCAACCGGTTTTTCAGCATGTCTTGTTTTACTGACGCATTAGCGAAATACATGCCATCACGACTTCCTTGAGCCGAAACGGTTGGACCACGATAAACACCCATCAGCTGCATACGTGTAGAAGCACTTAGCTTAACATCAAAATTCAGTTTCCCATCAAAATTGGTACTTTTCTGATCTACACTTCGGCCGTTTATATCACCTTTGAGCCAATAATTGTATAGTGTACCGCTGGCAACCAGCCGAATTCCTGGCTTTATTTCATAATTGATCATCAGCTCACTTCCAAGCGAATAATCGTTGTTCATATTGGCCATGGTGTGGTACATAATATTGTCTGCTCCAAGTGTCTGAATCCTTGTCATCAAATCTTTGGTTTGACGAAAATATCCTTCCAGGGAGACAAACGAAGCATTGATGCGTTTGAGCACAGTGAGTTCGTATGAACCGGCATATTCAGGTGTAAGATCAGGATTTCCGATGCGTATGTTGTATGGATCCATAAATGTTGGATATGGTTCCAGCATAAAACCACGCGGCCTGTTCAATCTCCTGCTGTAACTGGCTTGCAATTCAAACTCTTTTGCAAATTTCTGAGACAAGTGAACTGTTGGAAAGAAATCAAACCTTGTTAAAGAGTAGGTTTTATTCGCTCTGAGGCTGTTTAATTGCCGGTTTGTATATTCGGTTCTCATGCCCAACTGATAAGAGAAAGTATTGTTTGAGTGGGAGAAAGTACCGTAAAGCGCGTGAATGTCTTCAGAGAAATCAACTACACTGCTGTACTTGGAATTGTTCACCCAATTATTTGTCAGGTAGTTGAATTCCTCAAAAATGAAATTTTCCTTGCTTTTTACCATTCTGCCCTGGTAACCGGCTTCCAGCTTATCCTTTTGGTTGATGGGTAGAACATAATCCAGTTTCACACGGAATTCATTCCCATTAGGACTTTCATTGGATCGGTACTTGTATGGATTATTTTCAATGGGTTTGTAACTGGAATCAGTGTTGTAATTGATCTGATTGGAGATGTCATCACCATTTTCGTGGGAAACATAAAACAATCCTTGCAATTCCTGTCCTTTCGTATCGAATTTGTGCATGAAGTTGATATTTCCACTCCAGTATTTTCCACCGCGGTTGGAACTGTTATCCTGAAAAAGGTAGGTCGAAGGAATTCCCAAATTGTACGAAGTAGTCTGATGTCCCAGATTGATATCACCATGATCCATGGAACCAATGGTTCCAATTATTCCGATGGTGGTAGACGGGCTTAAAAGGTAGTCGATTCCTCCTTTAATATTATGTCCTTTGTGGAAATTTGTTCCATCAGCCACCGTTTGTCTCGTGGTTACAGTATCACCATTGGTAATCTTTTGCAACATCTCCCTGGTGCCCAGATTGGTCATGTCAGAGAAATCTGCACCCAGCATAAAATCCCATTTCTTGGACCTGAAAGTGAAATTCGCATCCCCACGGTATTTATCTTTTAATCCTGCTGTCATATTGACCAGCCCACTGAAAGAATCCTTTTGGTTTCTTTTCATGACTACATTGATGATGCCTGAATCGCCATCCGGATCATATTTGGCTGAAGGGTTGGTAATGATCTCTATCTTATCAATGCCGGCTGCCGGAAGTTGTCTCAAAGCATCACTACCCTTAACGACACTTGGCCGTCCATCTATCAGGACTGTAAAGTTGGAGCTTCCACGCAAGGTGACATTCCCTTCAAAATCGGTCTGAACAGATGGCGTGTTCTCCAGTACCTCTACAGCGGTTCCGCCAGTGGAGACTATGTTCTGACTCACATTGACGACTCTTCTGTCAATTTTGAACTCAACGCGCTGCTTTTCTGCAACAACCTCTACCTCGTTGATTTTGTGATCAGTAGTTTGCAGTTTGATTATCCCCATATCTGTAACTGCCTTTGATGCAGTAATTTGAAGTGGGATAGTCTTTTTTGCGTAACCGATGAAGTTCACACTCAGGTAATATTTTCCGGGAAGCAAATTTTTTATTTCGAAGGAGCCATTATCCGCAGTCATGATGCCTCCGGCGACTGTAGAGTCGGCAGCTGCAAAAATGGCAACATTGGCATATCCCATTGGAGTGGATGATTCGGCTTCAATGACCTTTCCTTTTACCACCAAATTCTTGATGACCGGATTAGTAGTACTTGTATTTGGCTTTCCAGGAACTGGGCCGATAGGGGAGGGCGTTTGTCCGTTTGCTGAAAGTATGGTTATAAAAACCAAAAAGGGAAGAAAGATTTTTCGCATGTGTCAATTACTGTTGTTTGCAGTCTTTGACTAGCCCTGAGAGCAAGAGTTTAACGGAGAGTTGTTAATTTAAAGTTAAAAGATAAGAAGTGACTAAAGTATTTAAAGTGCCTAGAGTGCCTAAAGTTATGGACTCCAAGAATTACTGTTCGTGGCGCAAGTACTTTAGGCACTCTAGGCACTCTAGTTCACTTTAGTCACTTCTTAAGAACGGTAGAGATGGGAAGATGATCACTTACCCCTCCATGATAAACCGGACCCAGATTAGTTCGGAAAGGTTTTTTCCCTAAATACCTCTTGTCTTCTTCCAAAAGAATATCTTCAGTGCAGATGATTGTTTCAGGCAATGAGACTTGCAATCCGCCTTTTTGGATTAAATTGGCAGAACAGACAAACTGATCAAAAATTTCCCAGCGACCTCTCGTCCGAATGGTGCCAATGCCATTATTTAACCATAAGTAAGATAAATTAAGCAATTGAGTCGGACTAGAGTAGTCTGGTTTCAAAGAAGCCTTGAGAATTTTCGTAAAACAATCTTCGTCCGGAGTCGCATTAAAATCCCCCATAAGCAACATTTTACTTTGTGGATTTTTGGTTTGAAGTGAGTCAACCAATCTTCTTGCAATGTTGGCCGCAATATTTCGTTTCCCCAGCGTCTCCATATAACCGCCACTTCTGGAAGGCCAGTGGTTGACAATGAAACAAAAGGTTTCCTGGTTAAGACTGGCTTTGAAAAGTAGGATATCCCTGGAGGAGAAATGTGCTTTACTATTCCCGCGAACCGGAATAAAAGCATAGTCAAGTGGCACTACAGTCTCCTTTCGATAAAGAAGAGCTACATCAATACCTCTGGGATCAGGGGATTCCTTGTGGATAATGCCATAATTTCCCTCTTTCAAAGGTGTTTTTTTGATTAGGTACTCGAGTACCCAAAGATTTTCTATCTCTATCAGTCCGATGATATCCGGGAATCGGCCATTGGCAGCGGAAATAATGGCACGGTAAACCATCATCACCTTGCGATTAAGTTTTGACATCGTCCAGTGGCTCTTGCCTGTAGGGGTATATTCGCCATCGTTTGTGGCCGGATCGTCGAAAGGATCAAATAAATTCTCCGTATTGTAAAAGACGACCCGAAAATCCACATTCTGCTTGGTCTGGGCGGATAATCCAATTGAAAGGATGCTCAATGATAGAAATGAGTATAGGAAATGACTGATTTTAGCATTCATCTCACTTACTTCTTTTTCTCAATTCGTTCAAGTGCCCCAAGGTCAGGGCCTGCATCATTGTTCCTGTTTGATCCTTTTAAATCGAGTATATAGGTCTTGGCAAATGCATCTTTCCCCTGGTCCTTTGCAACTGACAATGTGTCGAGTTCATAGATGCCTTTTTGCGGACTAATAAACTTTGGATTAACGTTTCTCTGAAGATTGAGAAAACGATCAGGATTTGGTAATTTAAAGGTATCAGACAACTGAATCAAACTGTGATCGAAAAGATAGTTTCCTTTGCCTTGCTTGTCAATGGCAATTTTGAGTTCGTTCTGATTGGTGCCGGTGATGATGCAATTACCAAAGGTCGCCTGGGTGAGATCTCCAATATATTTTGCTCCGTTAGTGCTGTTAACCAGGTAATTGGAGATGGTTAATGTTTCGGTTTTTCGCAATGGTCTGGAGGCATCAGAATTGCAATTGGCAAAAGTAGTGTGATAAAATTGATAGTCGCCACCAAGGAGCAGCGCAGTATTGTAGTAGCCGATGTTGGCAATCACACAGTTGTAGGCCAAAATCTTAGATTTCATTGCCCAAATTCCTGACCAACTCATATTCTCGATGCGTGTGTTGGCCAATACGACAGAGGCATATCCACTCTTTTCAATGTTCCCAACTTGTAATCCAATGTTGGCATTCCTTATTATTGTGTGGTCAATATAATTATTATGACTTCCCGAAAGAAGCGTGATTCCACTCCATTGATCCGGGAGATTGGCATAGCCTGTTTCCAGACGGTCACCCCTAAAAACAACTGGTTCTGAGGTGGTGCCTTTAACAATTAAATTGCCTTTGATAAATAACCCGGCATTTTTATGGAAATATATCATGCTTCCAGCTTCAATGGTCAGGGTCTGACAAGAGTCAACAAAAGCAAAGTCGTATACCAGGTAGGGTTTCTCCTTCGTCCATGTGGTGGTTTTTATCATCTCAGATCTGATGAGCTTAAAATCTTGTCCGCTGGCAAGTAGCCTAACTTTATGTTCTTTGTTGTTGACATTGAAAATGATAGAGTCTTCAGCTACCATCATTTGCTTGTTGGCACTCTTGTTCATCAAGGCTTCAATAAAAATGAAGATACTGTCACGGCCTGGAATTTCCAGATTAAAAACTTCGTTTGAAGCCTCACCGTTAATGTTTAGTCGAAATTCACTATTTGCGCCACCTGCCAGACGAATAGAAGATACTAAAAGCCTGTTATTGGTTACATTGAATACCTTAAGATTTTTAGTGGGCGAACCGATTGAAGTGAAGATGGTATCAAAAGCTACGGTATCATTGGAAAAGGCCAACATTTTTCCATTGGAATCACTCTCTTGTTCTTTCTGACAGCTGCCAGAAAGATAAAGAGTAAGAATAATTGCCAATGCTTTAATAAAGCTTTTCATACCAAGGGAGGCATTAAAGGGAAAATGTCATTAATTAAACAGATTAACCGCAAAGTAGTCTTTCAAATATACACAAAAAAAATGAATTTTAACAGTTTTTAACGCTATTTATTTTTACTTAATCCGAATCAGTATTAATCCGACAAACGTCAGGAAGCCATTTATTATAATTAATTCAAATCCAATTTGATACCCATTGAATATTTTCTCTGAGTAGCTATTTAAAAACCATGAAATAATTGGTGCTGCAATGACCACCATGGGAACAAGGCGATCTTTGATGCTGTATTTTGTTAACATACCAAATGCAAATAGACCAAGCAGAGGTCCGTAAGTGAGTCCGGCAACTTTAAAAACTGCCATCACCACACTTTGGTTGTTCACTGCTTTAAAGATCATTATCACCAAAAATAGCAGCAAGGAAAATCCGATGTGTGTAATTTGTAGCATCTTCTTTTTATTAGAGTCCTCCCGTTTTCCGAAATTCAGAAAATCGATGCAAAAAGCGGTGGTCAGAGATGTAAGAGCAGAGTCGGCACTTGCGTAGTTTGCTGCTGTGATACCCAGCAAGAAGAAGATTCCTATCATCAGGCTCATGTGGTTGATGGCCAGCATCGGGAAAAGATCATCACTTTTTTGAGGAAGTGTGATTTGGTGTGATTCAGCAAAAATGTAAAGTAAAGCACCCAAGGTGAGAAACATCCAGACGACAGCAACAAAAATAACACTGAAGGTCATCATATTCTTTTGCGCTTCTTTCAGATTCTTGCAAGTCAGATTTTTCTGCATCATATCCTGGTCAAGCCCTGACATTACGATTGTGATGAAGATTCCTGCCAGAAATTGTTTGACAAAAAATTTGCCGGAACGCCAATCCCAATCGAAAACTTTTGAATGTGGACTCTCCTGAACTTGCCTGACCATCTCTCCAAAGCTCCAGCCAAAACTACTAAAAATGAAATAGATGGTTAGAATAACCGCCGAAATGAGAAAAATGGTTTGCAGTGAATCAGTCCAGATGATCGTTTTAACTCCGCCTTTGGTTGTGTAAATCCATATCAGGAAGATACTTATCAAAACGGTTACACCGAATGGAATCCCGAAATGGGCAAAAAATGCCAGCTGCAAAACTTCGGCCACCAGGTACATCCTGAAGGCTGCCCCAATGGTTCGCGAAAGCAGAAAGAAGAAGGATCCCGATTTGTAGGAAAAGTACCCCAGGCGGTGTTCCAGGTAAGTGTATATGGATATCAGGTTCATCCGGTAGTAGACGGGTAGAAGAACGAATGCAACTACCATGTACCCAACGAAATTTCCCATGATAAATTGGAAATAGGTAAAGGCTGAATTACCTACTTCACCGGGGACCGATATGAAAGTAACACCCGAGATGGTTGTACCGATCATGCCAAAGGCCACTACAAACCATGGCGATTTCCTGTTGGCAGTAAAGAAAGTATCTGTTGTAGCCGATCTGCTGGTCAGGTAAGCCACGAGCAACAGGAGGATAAAATAACCGGTGAGAAGTGATGCAACGAGTAGTGGGTTCATACAAGATAGTACTTAGAGTAATTAGAGTACTTCAAGTACTTAAAGTTTATTGAGTTCAGGAAATTCCTTAACTCTAAGTACTCTAAGTATTCGAAGTACTTTAGGCACTTCAATATAGTAAGTATTTGGAGCGTACAACCTTGTATCTTTCCAACTCTTCCTGCCAGCTGTCTGTGATCTCTTTTTCGCTTTTGCCGGCTTTGATCAGGTTTAAAACATGATCGGTGCCCATCAATAGATTAAACCAGCGTTCGTTCTTAAGGAATTCGCCGGCATTGTCAAATTTTTTGTACCAATCGAGGAAATATTTTAAGGTAAACCTTGGAATTTCTGTCAGGGTTCTCAAATCCTCCCCATAACAGGTTTTATCTTTCTGCAGGGGGTTCATCTCAAAACCTTTCAAACTTAGAGGAGTAAATGAAAATCCTCCCATTCTTTGATCAGGAAAACCGATCACCTGAAATGGGAAAGTAGTTCCTCTGCCAATGCTTACACTGGTAGATTCAAAAAAGCAAAGAGAGGGATAGAGCCTGATGGAGACATAGTTGGGAAGGTTAGGAGAAGGTTTAATCGGAGGGGCGTAAATTGATTGGTGGGAATAGTTCTTAATTGGAATCACGGTCAGTTCGCATTTTAGTCCATTTTTCAACCAGCCTTCTCCATTGATCATTTGTGCTAATTCGCCAACGGTACAGCCATGAACAACAGGTATTGGATCCACGCCGACTCCTGATCTGAAGGCCGGTTTCAGGATGGGGCCGTCACAATAGTCACCGTTAGGATTGGGACGATCCAGTACCATTAATTTTTTGCCGTTTTCGGCACAGGCTTCCATTACGTAATGCAAAGTGCTGATGTAGGT
>CAIRSO010000027.1 GCA_903881215.1 uncultured Bacteroidia bacterium | reverse complement strand
TATACCAGGAAACTGTTGGATTGATATTTCGTGTTGACTACAATATCACACCCGAAATATCCTTTCAATATTATGGAAGTCCATTTGCTACTTATGGTCAGTACAGTAACTTTAAAGTGATCACCAATGCGAGGGCCGACAAATTTACCGACCGCTTCAAAATGCTTCAAAACGTTGTTCTGATCAACAGCGATTTCTATCAGGTCAACGAAAACAATGATCGGGAGACAGATTACATTTTTAAGAAGCCGGATTTTAATTTCAACCAGTTCAGGTCGAATCTGGTTTTTCGATGGGAATACAAACCCGGTTCACAGCTTTTTGTGGTATGGTCGAACGAACGAACCGACTGGCTTAATCCTGGTAACGAGCCGCTTGCCAGGGCACCCGGCCGATTGTCCAATGCTGCGCCGAATAATATATTCCTGATTAAGTTAAATTATTGGTTCTCTTTGTGAGGCTTTTTTCAGGATATCTTTAGACTTGCTATTTACAATATAAAACCAAATTACAGATGAAGACTCTAAGTTTGCTTCTTTTAATTGTTTGCAACGTTTTATCACTTTCTGCTCAGGAACAGGGACCGATTCCCAAAATCAGTAAACAGATGGCCGACTATTTTACGGCTTTCCCGAAGGAGAAGGTATTTGTTGCCACTGATAAAAATATTTATAAACCGGGAGAAACAGTTTGGTTTCGTGTATTTGTTACCGATTGGAACCATCAACAGGCTATAGGGGAAAGCGGTGAACTTTTTGTAAAATTCTTTGATTTGAAAGGGAAATTTGAGGCTCAGGAACTCTATAAGCTACATGGGGGATCAGCCTCCTGTGATTTATTGCTGCCAAAAGAGCTTGCAAAAGGGATTTACTTTTTATGCGTTTACACTTCAGCTACAATGGTGCCTGAGGATGTATTCCTTACCATGATTTCCATTGATCCCGGATACTCCAACCAGAGGATTGCTGAAACAATTTTTAAGGAGCAGATATCCACTTCAGGTCAGAAAAATGAGATCTCTCTGGTGATGAAAGATTTTACTGGTCAGGTTCAAAAGAACGATGTTTTGAGGTACCAAATTAAGAATGGAGACAATGTTATTGAAAAGGGAAAAGGAAAGACGGATGATGCAGGCAGAATTAGTATTCCTTTTACGCTTCCTGGAAAGACCAATGGCGAACCTTTTGTCTGTGAAATAAGTGACAACAGGGATGAATGGCAAAGTGCCATTTTTCTCCCATCAAACCTTGATCAGGTACAGATCACTTTTTATCCTGAAGGTGGTACACTTGTTTACGGTGCACCATCGAAAGTAGGGTTTACAGCATTTAACAAATGGGGAATACCTGTAGATGTTGAGGGAATCATCCAAAACCTCGAAGGTCAGACTGTTACTCAGGTTAAGACATTTACCAAAGGGCTTGGCCTTTTTTCAATAGATAATGCTTCAAATCAAAAATACAAGCTGGTTCTTTCGGGTTTGTGCGGACAAAACCAGGCTTTTGATCTTCCTGTTTCCAATGCCAACGGACTTGCTTTTTCAGTGGTAAAAACCGATGCGGAATTTATCTCATGCAACCTTTATTTTGGAGATAAACTTAAACATTCCGTCGTTTTGGCGGTGGTACAGGGCAGCAGCATAAACTGGGCTGCGGACATGGAAATCGACAAGACAGGCAGAATTAAGATTCCTGCTGCATCCTTGCCACAAGGTATCAACCAGCTTTCCGTTTTTACTAAAGAAGGTGAATTGCTTGCTGAGCGGATTGTTTATATTGATAAAAAACAAGAATATAAGATCAGTCCTGAACCCGAAAAGCCAAGCCTTTCCCCAGGCCAAAGCATGAAGGTAAAGGTTCGGTTAACTGATGAAAATAATCAACCACTGGCAGGAAATATATCCGTTACTGTTAGAGATAAATTCTATGTTAATTCTGACATTCCGGATATCAACGAAAGTTTGATGATCGGATCCGAACTGGAAACTCCTTTTTCATTGATTTCTAATGCCTTCAAAGGGAAAATCACGAACACCACGTTACTCGATGTTTTCATGATTGCCAACTGCGTGAAAGGCTTTGATTGGGCAGAGATTTTATCCGCAAAACAACAAAATGGCAGAACTGGAAAACCTTTGTATAAAATGGAAGAAGACAAAAATTTCGAATCAAAGCTCCCCATTTTCATAGCAAACCTTGGACTGAGATACAGCTTATCAGGCCGAAAGGATGCTGCCAATCCAACCTATTATGCAAACAATGAAGATCTCTTTCAAAAGGCCCCAAAAGTGTATAAAGTAAATACTGTTGCCATTGACAATCAGCGAAAAATGTTTGCCTCAGCAACAAGCATTTTAGATGTCATTAAAACGTTGAAACCATTTAAGGTTGTCAACAACCAGATTGTATTTATCGGTAGTGAAAACTCGTTCAATTACCAGGGTGGGGCATTGATTGTGTTGGATGGTCAACAATTGGGCACAGATATTTCGGCCCTGTCCAGCATATCGCCGATGGAGGTGGATCACATCAATGTTTCGACCAATGTCATGGATATTCAGAAATACACCGGATTGAATTCGGTTGGAGTTATAGAGATTTTTCAAAAAAAAGGGGCAAATATGGCAGAAACCCCCGTTCAGCAAGGCGGCAAATATGAAAATGGTTACCGCGTCCCAAGCCCGTTCCCGGCACCTCCATCCAATTTAAAGCGCGATGTGCGAACCACCCTGACATGGATTGCCAATCAACCCGTGGATAAATCCGGCCAGTTTGAGTTTTCGGTCACTTCAGGAAAAGTAATTTCTGACTTTGAAGTTGTTGTACAAGGAATTTCAGAAAATGGGAGAATAGGTGTTGGAAAGGCGGGTTTTTCGGTAGGGAAATAGCTGAATTAGAACTTTATTTTAATGCATATAAATGTTTTCAAAACAAAAGTCAGAATCAAATGGCTTGTTATATTTGAACAATTTTAAATGAGTTGATTATTTACTAAGCGTTAATATTTAAATACATAATACATTTGTTTAGCAATAAAGTAAACCAAGCCGTGACCTAAGTGGCTAAATCTTTGTATCTTTATTTTTCCTTATGAAAAAAAGTAGTTCTAAAGCCTGATTTCAACCGACGATGATTAACCTATCTTAGATCTGTTCTCCACTAGCCAGTTGCAAATGGTTTCAACTAGATATTAGTATTTAAGGAAGTTTAAAATGAAAAATAATGTCATAGCTATGTCACATTCATTCGTTTTCAAGTACAATAAGAACAAATACACTGAAACTGAAATAGTCGATGGTATTCTTGCAAATGATGACATGATGATACGGTACATTTATAAAAATTCATTTTCCGGCATTAAATCAATGGTAAATTCATTCCATACATTGTACCTGGATGCTGAAGATGTATTTCAGGAAGGTCTAACTCGAGCAGTCATTAACGTTAGGGAAAATAAATTCAGTGGCAAAAGCTCATTTAACACCTATCTATCCGCCATTTGTCGGAATGTTTGTCTCAAAGAAATTCAAAAGACTGGGAAAATTACTCATGGTAGTAAAAGTGTTTTTGCAATTGAAGATATAGATGAATTAGACAATGAATTGATTAATCGTCTTGTTTTACTTAAAGATAAGATGGATGAAGCTTGCAAACAGATAATTGATTTGAGGTTTGGGCTTCGAAATGATAAAATATTCCTGACGGAGGAAAGCCCATCTGTCGAAAACACAAAATTTGAGGAGATTGCAAAAAAGCTCAACATTGAAACTGATAATGCAAGACAGCGATTCAAAAGATGCTTTGAAAAGCTAAAATTGGCATTGTCAAATGATCATTTATGGAAAGAATTGGCTAATTAATTGACAATAAAAATTTAACCGATGGAAAAGAACGAAGGCCTTCACGATTTAATTGAGAAATATCTTGAGAAGTCCCTATCAACTGATGAACTCAGACTGTTTGAAGATCAACTTAAGGCAGATCCAATTTTGGTTAAAGAGCTAAAGATAAGGCAAAAGATCCAGGAAAGCTGGATCAGAGCATCCCACAAGGAAAATGTTGGAAAGCATATCCGAGATGTTATCAAAAGCGAAAAACCGGCTTCTATAAAAAGAAACCTGATTTGGTTATCAGCTGCAGCTTCACTCATACTGGTTCTTGGTCTTGGTTCTCTCCTTTTCTTTCAGCGCGGTCAAAATTTGAAAGACCTTGAATTTATTTCGAAAGGCAATAGTAACCTGGAAGAATCCATAATCAAAGGTCAGCGTAGCGAAATTAAGGAGTATGGCAGTGTTGAATTTGCCAATGACAACAAGAATGCTACTTATCAGCGATTATTGCCTAGAGATGGTGCAATATACCAAGCTTCTGATACTATTACGTTTGTATGGCCGGCAGCCTCCTTCGATAACAACGAACCACTGATAATTTTAGATGAGGAAGGTCAAAGAGTCGTCGAAATTACATTAAAAACAGGCTCTATTGGGTACAAATTGCTGCCTTCGAGGTTAAAGCCAGGCTCGTATACATATATCTTGCGACCCAAGGCGTTGAATTATAAATTTTCTATCAACGAATAAATTTTTCCAATCGAGCTTATCGCTGGGGTATGTCAATGTTACAATAACAAGTATGGATTTTTAGATATTAAGTATGAAACTTCTTCACATATTCATTAAAGCATTTCCAATATTTTTTGGCTTTTGTTTACTGGTCTTTCCAACTCTTTCGGAGGCTCAGGAAGTAAGCAAGGCTAAAAATTTCAAGGATGACTTTAACAATTTCAAGAATTCCATAGGTCTTCAGTTTGATTCGTTTGTACAACACAATGATTCAGTATTCATTCAATTCCTTTCTGAGTCGTGGAAAGTGATGCTGGGTGTGCCTGTCAAGGTGCCTGCAACTCCCAAACCAGTGAGTCAACCATCTGTAATAGAGCAACATGAACCGGAGTCTCCGTTGAAGCCAGATACATTGAAAGTAATTCCGCAAGAAATTGAGCTAATAATTCCCGATAAAAAAGATTCAATACCTCCAAAAGTTGAATCTTT
>CAIRSO010000026.1 GCA_903881215.1 uncultured Bacteroidia bacterium | reverse complement strand
TTATTTCATCTTTTACTGTGAACGATAATGAATTAGTTAAATCATCAGTACTTGTCAGCGCCGAAGGCGGTGCACGAAATACCTGTGGTGCTCCTTCGGGAGTCAAATAAAGAATGTCAGCAACGGGTGTTCCTTGTTGCAATATGTATTGGCAACGAGCCACATACTTATGATAGGCATCGGCCATCGACCACCAGGTTTGACCACGGTCGTGATGTACGCCATAAGGACCCATGGTCATACCCGGTTTTAGGGTTTCGGGTAAGGGTTGGTGCTGATAAGTATGATACATGAATTTATTTATTCCGGCGGCAAAAGCCCAGTCACCTTGATTTTTCATCGATCCCGGGTATTGTTTCCATGCATCGAGATAAGCTGTGAATGATTCTGCCGCAACTACTTTTTTTCCTTCAATGTGTGCAATGGAAGCCGCCTGAATGCAACTGAACGAAGTGTTAAACCCATAATCTTTGCTCCAAAATTCACACATGGGGACATCAGCAACTGCACCCAATTCCATATCGGCAGTAGGGTTTAAATCGTAAGGTTCGATAGAAATGCCCAGATTGTATTTTTGTCCGAACCTTTTTATATAAATAGCATTGTTTTCTATTACAAGCTCTTGAGATGTTTGCCGTAAATCCCATAAAAAACGTTCGCTTTTTTCCAGACTCTCCACTATTAATCCCGCATAAACCGGAAAAAACGGTTGTGGGTCGTATCCACGTCGTTTAATAAATTCCTCCCTTAATTTCGCTGTCCAGTTTTGTGCTCCCACTTCCCAACTGTCGATATGGAGCATTTTTAAACCTCCTTGTTGGTTTTTATCCGAAATACCGGTTCGTTTAAGCAACTTACCTGTAAAACTTGCCAGATGAGCGCTAATGGCAGTGGTATCGAACTTATCAGCTTCAAATCCCACACCGGGAAGAGGAGCAGGCCGGGTAACGCAACCATTATTTGTACAGCCAAAACGCATTATCGTCCAATTTCCTTCAGGCACTTTCCAATCCAACACACTGTCCGATTTCAAGAATCGGGTTACATCTATGATTTTATCAGGCGAGATAGCCGATCCTTTAAGTGGTTCCAAATATTCTGCAAAAGATGGAAGAAAGGCCTTCACCCCGGGCATAGAAGAATAGGGATCACGATAATACAAGGCTTTCTCATAAATGTCGCTAATTTTGGAATCAATAGTTGGGGTAGGAAATGCCAGAACTACAACATCTTCGTAGTAGTCCAGCCATCGTTGTTTAAGTTCAGGAGTAAATGCACCTTCACCAAAGTATGGTTTCATTGGCGCAGCTTTTGGCAAAATTATTTTTCCGTTATCATTGCCCGCAACTTTGATTGTACTATGTACCAAATGTTTCATAGACTGAGCTCCCGTAACCCATGGTCCGCCACTTCCATTCCAACCGGGACCAACACCGAGTGAAACAACTATGCCCAAGCGTTCGGATTCTCGTACCATATAGGTAAACAAATCCATCCACTCCTCACTCATAAAATCCACTTT
>CAIRSO010000025.1 GCA_903881215.1 uncultured Bacteroidia bacterium | reverse complement strand
AGGTGCTTCTTTCATTATGGTCTGTCCTCCGGCGAGCCTGTTGCCTGTCCAGAAATCCCACCAGTCGGTGCCTTTGGGTAAGTAAAGTTCCTGCGTTTTAACAGGCCCAAAATCTTCGTTAGTATCCTTCGAATACATCGGTGTAGTTACGGGGCAAACCAGAATAGATTTGCCAAACATGTACTGGTCGTTAATATCCAGAGCCTGTTTGTCCTTTGGAAAATCCATCATAAGAGCGCGCATCATACTCGACTGGCTTGAAGTTATCTCCCATGCAGAAGAATAAATATATGGCAGTAAACGATACCGTAAGTTTATATATTTTTCAATAGCATCGTAAACCTTATCTCCCTTTTTCCCGAACTGCCAGATTTCACGTGGAGCATCTGCACCGTGGGAGCGCATCATCGGGCAAAATGCTCCGAACTGAATCCAGCGTGCATAAAGTTCACGGTATCCCGCGTCATCGAGTTTTTTCCTGAACCTGCTAAGAAAGAATCCACCTATATCACTGTTCCAGTAAGGGATATTGCTGAGCGAAAAGTTCAGACCTGCGGTGATCTGGTTTTTTAGTGCATCCCACGAAGCGGTAACATCACCCGACCATGTATTGGCTCCATAGCGCTGCTGGCCTGCAAAAGCAGACCTGGTTAGAATAAACACCCTTTTGTCGGAAGATACAGCGCGTTGATGGTCATATAATCCTCCAACAGTCATAAGAGGAAACGCATTCCGCACCTTTCGGAATGAACCAAGGTATGTTTTGTTATCGAGATCGGAAGGCACAAAATCCAAATGGTCGGGTTCTGATGAATCCATCCACCATCCGTCCATTCCAAGTGAGAAGATCCCTTTGTTCAGATAGTTCCAGTAAATATCCCGAGCTTCAGGATTAAAAGGATCATAAACTTTTACTCCTGAAGGATAATCTTTCCTAGGGGGCCATTTTTCGGAACCTGACTGGGGCCATGTCTGAAAATTCATGAGGGCTCCGATTTTATCAAGTTCCTTGTATTGTTTTGTCATAGGACCAAATGAATTCCAGATCGAGATAAGCATATGGGCATTAAGGTTGTGAACATCGTTTACCATTTTCTGTGGATTGGGATATTCGACATTGAGGAAATCCATTGCATTCCAGAGGTAGTTATTGCCCCAGTATTGCCAGTCCTGAATGATCCCGTCGAAAGGCACACCAAGGTCGCGGTATTTCTTAACGATACCAACTAATTCATCCTGAGTCCTATAGCGTTCTTTGCTTTGAAAGTAGCCAAAGGTCCACAGAGGGAACATTGGCACCTGACCGGTTAAATCACGCATACTGGCAATAACTCCGTCAGCCGTAGCACCATACATAAAATAATAATCCATACAATCACCCACATCCGACTTGAATGAGGTTTCATCAGGAGTGTCAACAAAAAGAGTTGGCGAATAATTATCCCAATAAAGACCATAACCTTTTACCGATATGAAAAAGGGGATATAATCATCAGTATTTCCCTCAATCATATTAAGTTTCACATTTCGCTTTACCATCTTCCCCTGCTGTTGTTCACCCAGACCGTAAATGGCCTCATCTTTATCGAGAAGAAATGACTGAAATACAGTATAAGTTTTTGTACCTGCATCATTAAAATCTGTAAAAACAACACCCTTTTCTTTTTCATCTAGAAGAGCCTCACCTCTGACAGTTGAATAGGAGATCTTTCCTGTTTTCAGATTAAGAGCTATTTGGAGATTCTCACTTTTCAGTGACAGCAGATCACCTGTTTGTTTTACACCAAAAGAAGTTTTTTGCGGAGTTTTTATAACAGACAGGCTTTCTTTTTTAAAAGTTTTGCCT
>CAIRSO010000024.1 GCA_903881215.1 uncultured Bacteroidia bacterium | reverse complement strand
TGCCTATTTTTACTTAATTCTATAGTTTGGCATAAAATTCATTAAAAGTAACATGCAAGGAACACAGCTTAGAAAATTAGAAACAGAACTTTGGCGAGCAGCCGATCAGCTTAGAGCAAACAGTAAATTGACAGCCACAGAATATTCCATGTCTGTGCTTGGTTTAATCTTTTTACGCCACGCTTTTAACCGCTTTCAGAAAGTAAAGATTGGAGTTTAAGCCCCGGTTGAATACCCGGAAGTTGAACAAACCGGTGGTCCAATAGGTGGTCCAATAGGTGGTGCAATAGGTGGTGCAATTGAATTAACCGAGAAGCAGAAAAAACTAATTGAAATTATTCAGAATAACCCGAAGCTACCTTACAGAAGCATCGCTGTGAAATTAAAAATCAATGAATCAGCTGTATTAAAGCACATAAATGTTTTAAAGAAAAAAGGTGTACTTACTCGTATAGGTGGCACACGTGGCCATTGGCAGGTGTTAGGATTAGATAAGGAGGATGAAAAATGATTGAAGAAATTAAAAAATTGATCGAAAGCCGCAATCAACTGGCACAGCAAGCCTGCGGGCAGTACGCAGCTTTGGTAAACAGCATTATTGCCTCACAAACCACTGATGTAAACCACATTTCCCTAACCCTGGATTATATGCTCGATTTTTGTTTCGACGATCAAATGCTTTTACTTTACCGCCGCCTTTGCCGCTATTTATACGATATTGATAAAGAAACCGCTGCAAGCTACATCAATGCCTACCGCGAAATGTGGGACGAAAACGGTGAAAATTTTGGAGATAAAAACTTTTAAGGGTTGGAGATATGATTAAAAAAGATGAAATATTAAATGATCATATAATTACATTAAAAGGTTTTGCTTTTAAAAGTGCTTGGTATAGTGAAAGTGGAGTTCTATAATACTCCCCAATATTGGACCAAAGGGGTAGGTGAGCTAAGTTAATATTTGTTGTTTTATTTTCAAGATTTTCATACCTTTAAAATGAAATTCTGAAAGCTACCTGAAAAACCTATGTCCTACCAAGCCAAAATTAAGCGTTACCTACAGATCCTGCAGTTGATTGAAAAATCAAAGTATCCTTCGATCTCCCAAATGCTGGATAGTATCAACGATTCCGGGCTAAAAGTTTCAGATCGTCAATTGAAACGTGATCTGGAAAGTTTGCGTTTCGAGTTTGGTATGGACATTCAATATTCGGCTTATCAAAAAGGATATTATATCAAAGATGAAGATTTTACTTTCCCCTATTTCCTGAAATTACTTGAATTCTCACAAAACATTGAGTTACTTACAAGCTACCTCAAAGAGGGCTCCTCGATGGCAGAAATCATTGAATTTGAAGATTACAATTCATTCAAAGGGCTGAAATTTATTCGGGATATAGCTGATTCCATTCAGCACCACAAGGAGTTGAGACTTGAATACAAACGCTTTGAATCAAGTATTGCCAAAAAATATCTCTTCCAACCCTACCTGCTAAGGGAATACATGAACCGCTGGTATGTAATAGGTCATCTATCGGATACTTTTGAGATAAGGACTTTCGGTCTGGACCGGATTATAGCAATAGCAGAATCAGGTATAAAGTTCAAGAAACAGCGGAAAAATGATGTTATCAGGTTATTTAAGAATGTAATTGGAATAAATGCCGCTGATACAGACGAGGCAGTTGAGCTAGAACTGGAATGCAACTGCTATATGGGAAACCTTCTTAAAACACTACCGCTGCACCAATCTCAGCGGGTTATCAGCGAAACCGAAAGCAAAATAACTATCTCATGTCGGTTGGTAGTAAATCTTGAACTGAGGCAACGGTTGCTGATGATGGCCACCCAGGCCAGGGTAATCAAGCCTTTGAGCCTGAAGAACGACATGGAAGCGATGATCGCTGAAGCCCAGAGTTTTTATGCCAAATGAAGGTGTGACACGTTTTGGCATAGCAAGCAAATAACTTTGTTCTTTAATATCACAGATTTAACAATTAAAGAGCAGAAATTATGGAAACTAAACATCAAGTACACAACTTAATTATTTTGGACGAAAGTGGATCTATGGAATCCATCATGGGAACAATCATCCAAGGCTTTAATGAAATCGTTCAAACAGTCAAAGGGGTTGAAAAGGACTTCCCTGAACAAGAACATTATATCTCATTTGTGACCTTCAATGGCCGTGGCCAGAAACTTCTGCACTTTATTGACCCTGTAAGTAAACTTGAACAAATCGACGACAAGAGTTACCAGCCTGATTCTTCAACACCTCTGTACGATGCAATGGGTTTTAGTTTCACAAAACTTCGCCAGGTATTGGATGGGAAAACTGATTATGACGTTTTGGTAACAATTCTGACTGACGGCGAAGAGAATGCCTCCAAAGAATATTCAGGCAGCTCTATAAAAAAATTGATCGATGAACTGAAATTGAACCGGTGGACATTCACATATATCGGTACAGACCATGATGTTGAAAAATTTGCTGCTTCTATTTCCATTACCAACTCCATACATTTTAGTAAAACATCCTCTGGTATGAATGCGATGTTCGCCAGCGAAAATTCAATGAGACGAAAATACAGTCAAAATATCAGGGAAATGAAAGATTCAAGCAAGGATTTATACAAAGATGAAGAATCAACCCCTAAAGGCAATAGCTAAGAAAATGCATCAATGAACACAATAGCAATTAATTCAGAGCCAATTAATATTTACATTAAGACAATAAAAATTGATTGAAAAAAGGCAGCTGTTAACACGGCAAGCAAAACAAACACACATCAGCGTAACAACATAAAATGATTGAGATAGCAACAAAAACAGCTTGGCAAAACCACCCTATTGACAACCCGAAACGGATTGACATAGATTTACAGTTTACTGATAAACAGTTTTCAAAATTATTCAGAGGTCTTATTCCTCGACAGATGGAGGATAAATGGTTTATTTATTTTGAGAATGATTGGCTTTTCTTTCATCGTTCCTGGACAGGGTTTGGACTTTATAAAGCAAAACTAAACAAGGGAAAAGACGGTTATTCCATAAAAGAATTTTGGGCAGAAAGGAATCAAGAAAAGTATAAAAACGAAGACGACAAGACCGACATTGAAAACATTTCATTTCTAATTGCAAGAGGACTTTTAGGAATTGATGTTAACCAAATTTATTCAGATCAAAATATCAAATTAGAAACAGATGCTATTAAAGGTTGGAGCAACTTTGGGAATATGCTTTTTACTAATCAAGGTGTAGATTATACAGCCAAAATAAAATCTATTCTTTTTGGCGTTGCAGTTGGTGATGCACTTGGAGTGCCTGTTGAGTTTAATAGTAGACAGACCATTAGCAAAAGTCGTGTGACCGATATGATAGGATACGGAACTCACAATCTACCGGCAGGTACATGGTCAGATGATAGTTCCCTTACTTTTTGTCTTGCCGAAGCATTGACTAACGACTTTGATTTAAACTTAATAGGACAAAATTTTGTGAAGTGGTGTTACAATAACTATTGGACACCGAGAGGAAATGTTTTTGATATTGGCATTGCTACAAGACAAGCAATTGACCGACTCGCAAAAGGGGTGCGACCAGACTTAGCTGGAGGTTTTGACATTTCATCAAACGGCAATGGTTCGCTGATGAGAATCTCGCCATTGTTATTCAATTTGTTAGGCAAGTCCGTTAATGAACGATATGAATTAACTAAACAAGTTTCTTCAATCACTCACGGACATATACGTTCTGTAATTTCTTGCTTTTATTATCTTGAGTTTGCACTACAACTTTTAAATGGTAACGATAAATTTGAGATTTATAAAAATCTACAAACAGAAATTACTACTTACTTGATAGCACTTTCAATTAGTTCAACAGAAATAGGGTTGTTCGACCGATTGCTAAAACAAAACATATATGAGCTGAAAGAAGAAAATATTTTTAGTAGTGGTTATGTTTTGCATACTCTTGAAGCAAGCATTTGGTGTTTACTGACTACTGAAAGTTACAAAGATGCTGTTTTAAAAGCAGTAAACTTGGGAGAGGACACAGATACTACAGGAGCGGTGACAGGTGGACTTGCTGGATTACTTTATGGACTTGATAACATTCCAAAAAAATGGATAAAACAAATAGCAAGATATGACGATATTGATAATTTGGCTGAACGACTTGGAGAAAAGATTACTAGCTGCTAATAAATAAGGTATATTCAATAGCGGGTGCAGTGCGGTATTCAGCGTTTCGTCTCGTCTCTCAGTTTCTTATCATGTGATACAGACGCTCCTCATAATCCGCTTCTGAACATACCCGCGACCTATAAGAGAAAAATATATGGCCTGTGTAGTTGAAATATTCAGGGGTTCCAAAATTAAAGAGTCAGGTGTTGACTTTAGTTTGAATTTTCATGTTTGGAACTACCTCTTGGAAGAAGCCCAAAAAGAGGGCTGGGTGCAAATGGGAACGGAGAAACCATCTGACATGAAGTTTGATAATTTCGAGAATAACTACCAACCTTCCTATCCGGCATCTAAGGTTATTACATCAAAAGATGCCTCCCATTTCGCCGAAGCCTTAAAGAAAATCAGAGACAAATCATTTTAAAATGAATCAATTATTTATCTACAAGGCTATACCATCATTCGGGAATCTACTTGGGAGCATGATGCAGGTACATTTTATCCGCGGATTTCATTGGAATTTATGAATGAATTTATCGCTTACCTGGAAGAAGATGAAGAATGTGAATTTTGGTGGGACGCAGATTAACTTTTATAACTTTGAATATTAAATACTTGTACATGTGACTAAAATAAAGAAAATACTTTACGTTGATATGGATAACGTATTGGTGGACTTCGAGTCGGGTATATCAAGATTAGATAATGCAACCCGGGAGCAATACAAAGACAACTATGATGAAGTCCCAGGAATATTCTCATTGATGGAGCCTATTGATGGGGCCATCGAATCATTCAATCTTCTGGCAGAACATTATGACACCTTCATTCTTTCAACCGCACCTTGGAATAACCCTTCGGCCTGGACTGACAAATGTATTTGGGTGAAGAAGTACCTTGGCGATAAAGCATATAAAAGATTGATAATTAGTCACCGTAAAGACCTAAACAAAGGTCATTACTTGATTGATGACAGAGAGAAAAATGGTGCAGGAGAGTTTGAAGGGGAATTATTACTGTTTGGGTCGGAAAGGTTCAATGATTGGCAGGCAGTGATAAAATATTTATTGCCCGAGAATATTTAATGGTTTAACAGTTTCAATAATTTAAAAGAAAATGTTCATGAAGACTTACAAGGAATTTCAGGAAGATATATTTGATTGGCTTTATGCTAAACACGAATCAGATCCGTCATTTACATTCTCTTTGAGAATGAAGGCAAATAAAGGTTCTGAAACTAATTATTTCATAGGTACAGAAAAGGCCAAATATTTTGGTACTACTTTTTGGAATATTCCAATAGGTTATCCGGGA
>CAIRSO010000023.1 GCA_903881215.1 uncultured Bacteroidia bacterium | reverse complement strand
TAATGATTTCAAAATTTGGATAATAGAGTGACAAGAGAGCTCTGATATTTTCAACGATAGTTACTGATTCGTTGTAGGCAGGTGCAATAATTGAAATGGTTGGTGCGAAAGGGGAAGAGAGGATGGCATCATAATTGGTGATTTTCTCTGAGTGAAAAAATTTCAGTAACTCCTTACCGGAAAGAATTGATAGAGCTAGATACACGAGAAAAACAGCAATGGCATAGAACAGAATAATCGACTCAGCAATTATGGAAAGGATGTGAAATATCATGGCTTAGTTTCTTGAATCTTGAATGTGGGCAATATATGGGTCTAGAGTATTGTTCATAGAATGGTTCAACTCATCCAAATGGGTTCTTCCTGACTCGCCTAAACTGAGCATCGTTAGACAAGCCTCCAGCCTCAGGGAAACAATATCGCTTCGCACAATGTCAGTCAAAAATGGGATGTCCGATTCATCCCCAAAATTGCGATAGGCTTTTATGATTTCAATTTTGTTGTGCAAGGTTTCAGTTTGAAAAAGCTTCCTCATAATCTCTTTGCTCTCAAAGATATGCAAGTTACCACAGGTTTTTATTGCCTGGGTTCTTATGGTCTCGTTCGGATCATGCAGTTTCTCAACAATGTGAGAAGAATTTTCCTGTTGTTGAAAGTGGTTGATCATTTGAAGACAGAAATTCACCACATTTTGATTGTTCGAATTTAGCCAGGTATGAAAAGAAGGCACCGGGAGCTCATGTATTTTTATAAAATAGTAAATATTAAGTTGTGCCCATCTTGAAAAAGGCTTTTCCAGAATATTCAAAAAATCGAAGGGTAATTCCTTGTTGACATGAGGATAGCCTATTTGAGCTTCGGTACGAACAATATCATTCGAATCGTTCAGCCTGATGGCAATCATTTCAGTTGCATGATAAGGATGCATATTGGTAAGTTCACGGATTCCCTCCACCTGTTTATAAAAGGAGATGGCAAATGTTTTGTTGTAAGAGATTTTTCCCAGATTCATTTCCTGATAAAGTTCTGTGATCAGACGGTCAGCATCACCCCTGAAACTTCTTTGGAAATCCATCATAACTTCGATCAATAGATTGGTATTCTTTCTTTGAGAAGGTTTGGATAGCTTAAGGATGGCTTCTTTTGAGTCGATCGTCTGCAGCATGAGATCTGTGAGGATCTGTTCATAAAAAAAGCGCAAACTTTTTCTCTGTTTATTGCGAAAGTTCATGATTCTATTGGAAAGAAACAATATTCCAATAACCACTAATACATTGCCTTGCAGAGCGACAATAATGAAAAGGAAGAAGAATACAATAGGAAAGCGAAAAGATTTCTCAACGATGACAGTATAAAACTCATTGAGAGGTGGAGGGAAATAGGTATTCCAGCTAATAAGGACAGATCTTAGATTCCTGTTTTTATATCCTGATAAAATTTTTCTTGTGAAAGGGTTGTTGTAGGTCCGCTCTTCTTTGATATCGATGCGATAGTATGAATCCTTATCTTTTGAGATTATTTTTGAGGGGGATGTAACGGCTGTGACTTTGATGGAGTCTGGTATACTATCCAAG
>CAIRSO010000022.1 GCA_903881215.1 uncultured Bacteroidia bacterium | reverse complement strand
GCCATTATCCATACGAAATATTATCAGCAAGGCAACCGCTAAAAATGCCAATGAATCAGACAAACAACTGTTCTGGTCGCTGTTTCACAAACCGGAGCTTGAATTTGAGTTAAAAGGACAGCTTCTAAAAGATTTGGAGGAATCCCCCGCACCCTCTGGAAATGAAACATTTTTTGATGCTGTTTTCGAGAGATTCTGGCAAAAAAGTGGAGGCGGAGCCAACAGGGATAATAAAAATGTTCGATTCCTCATTCAAGTTTCCAAATGGGTGGCGATTCTTGTTTTAGGATTACTCCTTGGTTTCTACTTTAATCCGGCTAAGAAATCATCACCTGTTTACTACACATCCAATGCACCAAAGGGATCAAATGCTGAAATGTTGTTGCCTGACGGTACGCACATTTTTTTGAATTCCGGATCTCAAATTAAATATTCTATTGATGGAACAGCTGGAATCCGGGAGGTTTTTCTTAACGGAGAGGCCTGGTTTGAGGTCGCTAAGATGAAAGAAAAACCTTTTGTGGTTCACACGACAATGTATGATGTAAAAGTGATGGGAACTTCCTTCGATGTAAAAGCTTACCAGGAAGACAATGAGATAATTACAACGCTGGAAGAAGGGAGTGTTCAGATATTGTCAGCTGGAAAATTGAAAATTACAAATGAAGCTATTTTAAAACCGGGTGATCAGTTTACCTACAACAAAGAATTAGAGCAGACTCAGGTCAGCAAGGTAAATCCGAAGTTATATTCATCCTGGAAAGAAAATAAACTGGTGTTCGTCAACATGGAATTGAAGAATTTGAGGATCCTGCTAGAACGCAAATATGGTGTGGACATTAAAATTGACGATGAGGACATATTGGATTACCACTACGACGGTATCTTCAAGGGAGAAACGATTCTGGAAGTGCTTGAAATCTTAAGGTACACCTTGCCAATTGAATACAAGATAGTTGACCAAAATATCATCATACAAAAGTTAAAAAAGGAGGGCAAATGAGGTAGCCGAATAAACAGAAAGCCGGAGATGCTGTAACATCAACCGGCCCAATGCAATTAATAAACTGGTGCTGTAACACCAAAAAAATTATTAATCAAACACGTGTAAATTTATGAAAAAAAAACAAATTGCTTCTTTAACAGAAAATTTAAGGGGGCATAAGCTAATTTTAAAGATGAAGCTAACATTTTTGATTTTGATGGGCTGTCTGATGCAGGTTTCTGCAACCGTCTATTCACAATCCACAAAACTCACCTTCAATGTCGAAGCCAAACAAGTGGTGGATGTATTGAAAGAGATTGAAGACAGAAGCGATTTCAGGTTTTTCTACCAGCGCGAGCAGGTTGATGTGACCAGAAAGGTCAATCTTAATGTCAACAACCAAAGCGTAGAAGCAATCCTCGATGAATTGTTCAAAGACCAGGGGATTGTTTACAAAGTACTGGAAGACAATTTAATCCTGCTCGCATCCAAACCCGAAAATTTCCCAATTCCTGCGAGTCAGCAGCAAAAAACGGTATCAGGGAAGGTCACGGATTCCTCGGGACAGTCGATGCCTGGGGCCTCGGTTTTTGTAAAAGGATCTACCATTGGCGTCACAACCAGTGCAGAGGGAACCTTTTCATTGGCGATACCGGCCAATACTGCAACTTTGGTTTTTTCCTTTGTCGGCATGAAGACCAAAGAGGTTAAAATTGGGAGTAGCACCGTTTTTAATGTCGCTCTGGAAGAAGAATCCATTGGGATCGATGAAATTGTGGCCATCGGATACGGCACGAAAATTCGGAAGGAAATTACAGGTTCCATTGCGAAAGTAACAACCGCCGAACTCTCCAAAAACCTCACCTCCGACGTAACCGGTGCTTTGCAGGGAAGAACTGCCGGTGTTCAGATCACACAGTCAGGTGGCCAACCCGGAGCCGCCATGCGTATCAGGGTACGTGGATCCTCCTCCATTAACTCCTCAGGCGATCCACTGATCGTTATTGATGGCGTTCCAATCTCCAACCAGGAATTTAACGGCATCAGCGGTCTCTCGGAAATCAACTCAGACGACATAGAATCGATTGATATTCTCAAAGATGCATCTTCAGCAGCTATTTATGGTTCCCGTGCAGCCAATGGGGTTGTGCTTATCACCACAAAGAAAGGAAAAGCAGGGAAAGACAAGATTGATGTAAGCTATGAACATGGCGTTACCTCGGCTGTCAACATGGTTAATTTTGTCAACGGCGACCAATACCAGCAATTGGTCAAAACTTCCATCGCGAACCGCGAAGTATCAGGTTTGACAGGTTTGGCCAATTATTATACCATCCCCAACAACCTGGTCGGAATATCTGCACGTCAATACGGTTATGACCAAACCTGGTTAAATGCCAATCCTACCAACACCAACTGGATGGATCAAATTCTACAATCCGGGAAATATGACAATGCCAGCTTCTCGATGAGCGGCGGAACTGAAAAAACTCTATTCTATTTTAGCGGGGCTTTCCGCAGCGAAGAAGGCATTCAAACCGGAAACCTCTTTGAGAGGTACAACGGTCGTTTGAATGTGGACCATACGGTCAATAAATATTTGAAAACTGGTGCCAACATCTCCATTACCAGTCTGAAAAATGAAAACAGCCAGGGTGGCTTTTTCTCAGCAGCCCAGACAACGATGCTACCGATCTATCCGCTTTATGCACCCAACGATCCTACCCGCTATTTTTACGATTACCCGGATGTTACCATGGCCTCCGGTGCAGCTCCCAGGGATAACCTGAACCCTCTTTTCTGGCGGAAGAATTATTCCGACAAAACCAATACTTTCCGTAGTTTGAATACGGTTTACCTTCAACTTACCCCAATAAAAGGATTGGACATCCGTACCGAATTTGGCGTTGATTTCAGGTTCGATCAAAGCCGCAACTCAAAAACAATCGATTTGTTTCCGCTTGGTGCGTTCGGAAACCAGCAGGGTGGTGGTGGCCGCATCGGAAACTCCCGCTTCCAGAACATGAACATGGTTTCAAGTACCACGGCAACTTATCTGACAACCATCGACAAACACAAATTTGGCGGCATGATCGGGAATACCGCAGAACGTGGCTTATCTTCAGGAAACACCTCAATCAAGGAAGGTATTACATCCGATTGGGTGAAGATCGACGGTTCCAAACACGCCGCCGGAAACGAGAGTGAAAACGAATTCCGTAGGGTCTCTTACCTGGGTCGTTTGAATTATTCGTTTGATGGAAAATATCTGGCTGAGTTCAACATGCGTCGTGACGGATCCAACCGTTTTGCATCAGGTTTCCGTTGGGGAACATTTACCGGTGCTTCTGCCGGATGGATCATTACCGAAGAGGAATTTATGAAAAACCAGAAACTGGTTTCATTGCTCAAACTGAGAACCAGCTATGGGGGTATCGGTAACGACAACATCGGCAGTTACAAATACCTGAGTACTGTGTATGTAAACTGGAACGACGGAAAATACGCCGGCGACCAGGGCTACCTATTGGCAACACTGGGAAACAACAACCTCACCTGGGAAACAACCAAAGAGCTGAGCGTCGGATTGGATTATGGTATCCTTCAAAACAGACTTTCGGGTAGCATCGAATATTACAACAAAAAATCGGTCAACCTTTTGCTGAATGCTCCCATTTCCAATGCCTACGGATGGTCTTATACCTCAACCATGCTTGAGAATGTCGGAACAATCACCAACAAAGGTTTCGAGTTTACTTTGAATGCCAACCTGATCAATACCAAATCGTTTAAATGGACCGCCGATTTTAACATCGCCCGCAACCGGGCAATGGTAGATAAATTGTTCAAAAATAACGGTCCAAATATTCCGGGCACCATGCAGGCTGGAGGAGTAAGTAACAGCAACTCATCCATTCTCGTTGAAGGGCAGGAATTTGGCTCGTTCTATCTGCCGATCTATGCGGGTATTGACCCCGTAACCGGCGCAGAGTTGATCTATGAAGTCAATCAGACCAGACTGACCAATGAAGGGGTTTATGAATTGACCAACAATTTGATCGATGCGACAAACAACCCTTCCCTCGTTGCTGCCAACAAATTCCTGATTACCGACAAGAGTCCATTCCCCAAATTTTTCGGTGGGCTTGGTACGACTTTGACTTACAAGGGATTTGATTTGAACGTCCTGTTCTATTTCCAAAATGGAAACTGGATTTATGATGCCAATGAATATTATACTTCCTATCCGGGAGAAGGGAAACACCTGCGTGCTTCCGTGTTGGACAACAAAAACATCTCATTCATTTATGGATCAAATGCGTTGCAATCCACCCGCTTCCTGCACGATGGGTCCTTTATCCGCTTGAGGAATCTCCAGCTGGGATACAATTTACCAAAATGGTGTATTGATCGGTTGAAAATCAAAAATCTGCGGATTTATGCCTCGGCACAAAACCTTTTTACCTGGACAAAATTCAAAGGATGGGATCCTGAGGTTTTCCGCGGAGGAAGTACCGATTCCAATGTGTCACCCGGTATTGCTGAATATCAGTTGCCACAGGTTAAAACCTTTCAGTTTGGAATTAAATTAGGAATCTAATAACTTTATCATCTTAAAGATATGAAAACTAATACATTAAAATATATTGTTGCAATCGTTTTCGCGATTGTTGTAGCCGGATGCGGAGAAAAATGGTTGGACAAACCCCGGCTTGAAACAGATGCTCCTCTAGACGGTACGGCCTCTACAGTAGCGGGTTGTGATGCCTTGCTTACGGGTGCGATGGCTTCTGTCGTGCATGAATATGTATGGTCCGGATATATGCAGGCACTTGGCGAGCTACTGGGAGACAACATTGCTCCTACCAACAACATGACTTTTTCGAACGTGCTGAATACTTACGAGTCGGTATACCGCAGAGACCTTTTCGAAGATACCTGGGGTATTGGCGGAAGGTTTACGCAATATGCAGGAGGGGCCGTGGCCATGAGCAACATGGTGATTGATGCCTGTCGAAAAGATATGTTAACTACCGACCAAAGATATATCTCACAGAAAAACAGATTGTTGGGTGAAGCTCTCTTTATCCGGTCGTTGGTTCATTTCCAGCAGATCAGGATGTACAACAAACAATGGGACATGAATACTGCCAACAATTATGAAAGAGGTGCAATATTGAGGGATATGCCCATTTATGGCACTGAAGATATTCCCAAGAGACCATCCTCAACAGAAGAAGGCTACAAAATGATTGTTGAAGCACTCGAAGAGGCAGTTACTTTGTTGCCGGATTATTACGATTCAAACAAACACCCGGTCAATTTCAGATCAAGCGGAAACAAATTTGCAGCTCTTGCGCTGCTGGCCAGAGTCTACTTTCAGAAAAACGACTTTGACAATTGTTTGAGAGTGGTTAATCTCTGCATAGGCAGCACAGCAGGCACTTCAACTTTCCCGCTGGAAACAGATGTCAACGCCCTCTGGAACCGCATAGGATATCTGACTACCACCAATTCTGCGACAAAAGGAGAGGTGATTTTTGAAAACGTCCAATTGCCACCACTGATTCGCAACAAAACCGGAGCATCACTTGATGGATTTGTCATCAAGCAACTAAAAGATGTTCAGGTAAAACTCAGCAATACATTCAAGGATTCTGCCAATTTTGAATTGGGGGACAACCGGTTTAGAAACTGGGTCAAAATTTACAAGGCCGGCAAAAATACAGACGATCAACTGCAAACGACTTTTGCTACTTATGCAGAAGCCAAGGGGTTGGATTGGTGCGTCCGGAAATACACCACCTCCGCAACAGGCGTAAATGTTACCATGATGCGCTCGGCTGAATTGATGCTGATGCGTGCGGAAATCAATGCCTGGAAGGGCAATGTAGCAGATGCCGCAGCCGATATCAATGAAATTCGCAAAAAGCACGGCGGTCCGACAGTGACACTGATGGGAACATCCCTCAGTAAGCCGGCAGCCCTGAAAGAGGTGTATCAGGAGCGTATCCGTGAAATGTTCGGTGAGGGCGACCGTGGCTGGAACCTGCTGAGACTTGGTTCTTTGACCGGAGGAAAGTTTAAACTTTGGAAAGGTGACCGTGACGCAACTAAAAACCATTGCTACAACAACATCGAAAATGTGGAATGGAATTCGACCGCGTTAAGATATCCCTGGCAGACCAGTGAAGCCAACAAAAACCCGTTATGGAACGAATTTTGAAATTTTTAAAACAAGACGTCATGAAGAATAAATATATTTTATTGCTGCTGGTTCTTACATCGACCTTCATAGGAGGGTGTCTGAAGGATGAGCTTCCGGTAAATGCACCAAATGAATCATTGGTTGCGCAAGTAGCCGGAACATGGAAACCGGTTAAACATCAGCTTGAATATTGGAAACTCAACGAAAATATCGTCCAAAGAGGCAGTGACACGAGCCTGGTGTATGAGAATACAGCCATCAACAGTGATTTAGCCCTTTACAACGGTGTCCCTTGCGATACCCTGGTTCTGAATTCAAACAAAACCTGGGCCTTGCTCAACAGAAGGAGCACCGATGCCAACTCCGGCAAGGATCTGACACCTACAACCACAACAGTGACTGTCGCAGGAGCCAAAACTACCACGCTTTTAAAGGAAAGATCCTGGGCTATTTCTGAAATGACCACTGCGGGAAGCAGCGATTATGCAACAGCAAAACCTTATCTGCAATTGATTACCACAAATACCCAAACAATTGCGGAAACGGGTAAAAGCAACATCGTTACCAAATGGAATCAAGTCATCAAGGGCTATACCCTGCAGACTGTCGAATCCGGGAAACTGGTGATCGGATACCAGCTAATAATGAGCGTCTCCTTCAAACCAGGAGTTTTGCCCGGTCAGCCTGATCAAAAGTCGAACAGGAATGTAACGAACACTATCACTTTTGTGAAATAGTAATTGCAATCCATTAATTGTCAAAAAAATCGTTTGGATCTCAGATATAGAAATTCAAACGATTTTTTTTTTGATCTAAAAATATATAGCATTGATTTATAGTGAGGTATTTTTATGAAGCAATTTCAACGATTTTTTTTCTTCCTTGTATGGCTGATGATTCTTCATCTGGGGTCGGTATCTCAACCAACTTTTGAACATCCGCGCGGACTTCTTATCAAAAGTGAATTGACAAAAATCAGACAAAAAGTCCAGACTGAGCCGTTTAAATCCATGTTTTCGAAACTGAAGGAATGTACGATAAGAATGGCCCAGAAGGCAGAAAAGACAATTTCGGACAGCTCTGGCTTGTCGCGAATGTATGCTTACAACTATCTCCTTTCTGAACAAACTTCCGATGCCGAACTTGCCTGGAAATATGCAGAAGGCGTTCTTAACAACAAAAACATTTTCAACAATCCCGTTTCCAGAGGATTGGACCGCGCCACATTGTTGCGGAATTTGGCCGAAACCTACGATCTGTGCTTCAATGGCTGGCCCGAAAGCCGCTGTAGGGAAGTCAGTGAAATACTCATTTTCGCGACCATGACCACCGCTTCGAACATGGGCTACGATGCCAACTATGCCATAGAAAGTAATTGGATGGGGGTTCGCTATGGTGCCGTTTTGTTGGCGTCCATTGTGAACGATGATTGGAAAGCCAATGAAAAAGTACCATCCCGACTCACCCCCTTTGAATGGGATGCCAGCAAACGGCTTGTTGACCACATGACTGCCAACATCCATTCGAATGGATGGAACAGTGAAAGCCTCTCCTATTTCTCCTACAATTGGTCGTTCGTTGCCCCGGCATTGATTGCCTGGCAAAACAGAACAGGAATTTCGAATGTATCGCTGGAAAAAATTGCTCCAAAAGCATTGAATGCCCTCTGGGGTTACTCCACAGCAACCGTTTCCATTCCGGGAACCTCCGGCAAGGTGATGCAACCCGACTTTTCGGACGACGATCCGATGAGTAGCTATTTCCTTATTCCAATTGGACTACGCCTGTTTCCTGAAAAGCAAAAACCAGGGTTGCTATGGATGCTTCAATATTTGAGCGGACCTGATACCTGGGCTTCTAATGCGGAACAGCTCTTCTACAATATTCTATGGACTCCTGAAAACATAGATTCTGTTAATCCGGAGAAGATGGGGTGGCTTACCTATTACGATGCAGATCAGGGGCTGGCACTGTTCCGCAACCGGTTTCAGGATGAAAATGACATCGTTGCCGGATTTACCGCTACTGCCAAACGGGTCAGGGGACACCAGGGATTTGACAACCTCGGGTTCAGAATTCTTGGATTGGGCAGCATCTGGGCGGTAGGTGCAGGTCGAACCGGACAGATTGCCGGACAAACATGCCTGTTTCCCGAGCGGGTGATCAGCAAGGAAGCTGAAGGAACCAAGGCATTGGGCAAAGTACTTGCAACCCAATTTGAGACAGATGGTTCTGGCAGGATGACTGCTTCCGGGAGTTGCCTTGGTGTAACCGGTCATGTGCGCACCTTCATCGCTGATTATAGTCTAAAATCAGGAGCAGAAGCTGTTTTTATTGTGACCGATTATTCGGATAACGGGAAATTGTGGCGACTGAACTCACCCGAATTCAATGAGCTCACAATCAATTCAGACGGATTTACTTTGATCGCACCCAATGGTGCCTGGTTGAAAGCCACCGTGTTTACCAATGCCACCAAACCGGTAGTATCTAGCTCCAAAGTTCATTACGGCGGCAATACCAAAGACCACAACTTGGGTATTTCTTATCATGGAAAATCGTATGGCTTCACCAATGCCATTGATTGCACTACTAATGGGAAAATTACAGTTGTCCTGACGCTTCAACCTAAGGGAAAAGAGCATCCACCGGTAGGAAAGGAAGGTGAGGATACAATTACAATCGGAGGAATAAAATACAAAATGCATGATTCAAAAATGCCTTTTATCTTTAAGTGATAAAAACCCAGACAAAGCCAAGACGCAAAATGAAAAACTTAAAACTGATAGCTCTTTTTTTAATGCTCTTTTCCAATGGCTATTCGCAGAAACCTGACGAATTTCTTACCTCCCTCTACGATAAGCTGCACGATTCTCCCATGCAGCATAAAATCAAGCAGATCGCTCCAATGCCTTTCGGCGTGGTCTTTTTGCCCTGGGCCGGGTGCACCGAGCAGGATATGCGCCACCATTTCCGTATGATGAAACGGTTGGGTTTTACCAACCTGAAACAAACCATGGCAACCCCGGAATGGCCGGAAAACGAAATACTCCGGATTGCCCTGGAAGAGGGCATCATCCCCTTCTGGTATGGCGAGGGAGGATGGGAACCGATAACACCCGAATTGTTGAAGCAACTCAATATCCCGGCTGCCACGCCCATGAAAGAGATCCGAAAAGATCCGAAAATGCTGGCCTACCAGAAAACCGTTTTGTTCAAACAACTTGGAGCCTGAAAAAAAAACAAACCCAACTACAAGGGGAAAAGCTACTTTTCCCAACCGGACGCTTTCCTTCGGAGCGATGATGTTTTGCCATTCCGGGAATGGGTAAAAAAGCAGTACAAATCCATTGGGGAACTTAGCAATGCCTGGAACCAGTATGAAGTTGGGATTTGTGATAAACCATACAAAACCTGGGAGGATTTTGACAACGATCCTTTGGTAAAAACCATTCCGGGAAGCGATGAAATCATTCCGTCGGCAGGCCGTGAATATGGTCAGGTGCGCGACATTTTACGCTTCAAAGCAGATATGAACCTGGAATTCATCAGGCAAACTGTGGTTCCCGATTTTCCTGAGCAACCGGTAAGGGCCGGTGGCGAAATGGGACTCTTTCTTCCCTTTGCCTCCCGGGGCACCGACATGGAGGGAATTGCTGAAACCATGAAAGATCGAGGCTCTTTTTATCCATCCATCCATCTGGCCTGGCATTTTGAGGAGACCGATTATGAGGTTGCCAGATGCATTTACATGCAATCATCCATTGCCAACGACTGGTTCAAAGGCGGGTGGGCTGCCACCTGGGAAAGTACCGGCGGACCCCAGCAATTCAGCGGAGGAAAAGGGTGGGACAGTAAAGGTCAGGAAGGTACAGCCGGTTATACCGTGAATGCCGGAACCATGTCCCAATTGTTGCTCTCTTATCTTGCCGGTGGTTTCAAAGGTGTTGGCTTGTGGTCGTGGAACTACCGCCGCGCAGGTTGGGAATCGGGCGAATATGCCTTGCTCAACCGTCAGAATGAGCCCGGTGAGCGTGCCATCCGTGCTGGACAAATTGCCAAAGCAGCCGACAAATACCGCGATGAACTCTGGACTGCGCACAAGGAACCGGTTGTAGGCGTTTTTGTGAACTGGGACAACGAAGCCATCTGGTCGGCCGTCGCCGGACCAAATCGTACACATTTTAAAAACTATCCGGTACAGGCACGAATCGGCATCAGCCGCGCCCTTGTCAATGCCAATATCCCCTGGGAACACGTAACACCTTCAGACCTTAAGGCTGGGTTGGGCGCACGATACAAAGTGATCTATCTGCCGGCGCAGATAGCCATCAACGAAAATTTGTTCCCACTTTTTAAAGAATATGTGAAGCAGGGAGGCCGCTTGGTGCTTGATGCCCCGGGTGGTTGGTGGGATGAACATGGCAAAGTATTGAATACAGGCAAAGGATCAGCTTTTGAAAGAATTTTTGGAGCTTCAATCAGCGATTTCCAGTATTCAAACAACGTGCCTCGAAAAATTAGTGACCAAACACTTTCAGGTTTTGTTTTTGAACTTACACCATCCAAAGCGCAGGTAATTGAGAAATTCCATACAGGAGAACCATCCGTTACTGAGAACAAACTTGGAAAAGGAAGTGCCTTAATTCTGGCTGCAGATGCTTCCTTCTCGATGAAGAACAGAGGCAATGTAGTGATGGAAGAGTGGACCTTACGGCATGCGCTAAGAGGTTTGAAGATTCCATACACTTGTCCGAATGCCATTGTTTACCGTTTGGCAGCTCCTGAAGCAGATCATTATTTCTTTATAAACGACGACGATTCAAAATCTAGCTCGTTGAAATTCACGGAATATAAGTACAAATCAATCACAGATGTTCTTACCGGAGAGCAGCTTAATACGGAATCAATTCCGTTGGAGAGTCACAGCGGGAAATGGATCAGATGCGAGAAATAATCAGTCATGGCCACCAACAGACGAAATTTTTTAAGAACAACGGCACTGGGCCTAACCGGAGCAGCGCTGACAAGTCCACTGAATGCAACAAACAACAGTGGAAAGATCCCATTTTACACCTCCGGTGCCGCCAATGGAACGGCGACCGGTACAGCAGAATCTATTAGTAAATTCAGGATGCGTGAGGTTGAGATTCGGTTGTTAGACAGGATGGGCAATCCGTTGAAAAACAAAACGGTCGAAATTTCTCTTACCAAGCATTCTTTTCTCTTTGGCGATTGCAATCCTGAAATGGATAGCATGTATCGATTGGGTCCGGCAGCAGCCGAGAAACTGGATGTTTACCGCAAAGTTTTTGCAAGTACGCTCAATGCGGTCAATTCTACCTGCTACTGGACCGAGCGACCCAGAAACAATATGGCAAAAACGGAAGCTTTTCAGGGCGAATACAAGCTGGATGGTTTTGCGGATACGGTCGACTGTGGCAATGCCAATGGTCTGACAGTCAAAGGGCATCCTCTTTTTTGGACCGTACCCAAAGCGGTTCCGGATTGGATGTCGAAATACGATTATCCCACCCAACTTAAATTTCTGGAAGTGCGGCTTCGGGCCATGGTTGGTCGTTTCAAAGGCAGGGTAAAACTTTGGGATGCCGTGAACGAAATGTTGTGGGAACCTGCCCTAAAGAATTTGGCTGATCGCAATTGGCCGCATCTCGAAACTCTTGACAATATGGCTGAATATATCTCCTTTGTGCTGAGAATATGCAGGGAGGAAGATCCTGATGCGAAATTTTTACTTAATGATTATGGACTGGAGAAAACCCACAATGCAAAGGCACAACTTGCCGCAAATGACAATGATCCTAATGCCGCCAGAGAATCGGGTATTCCAGCTAAAGATGGAACAATTGTTACCGCGCGTTTGCAGCGAAAGAGGTACCTGGCGCTCGTGAAAAGGTTGCGGGAAATGGGATTTCCACCTTCTGCCATCGGACTTCAGGGCCATAGTGGAGCAGTCACTCCGGCCGAACAGATTGCTTTTTACGATGAAATGTCTCAAGCCGGATTGCCCTTGCATGTCACAGAATTCTGGGCAAATCCCTCCGACTTTGATGAAACATTTTTGAAATTGCCAGCAAAAGAACAGGACATTAATATTGCCGAATATGTTAAACAGTTTTTAACTAACGCCTTTGCATATCCGGCGATCGATTGTTTCTTTTTTTGGGGATTTATGGACATGGCTACAACATGGCGGGAGAACAATGCCCCCGTTTATGAAGAGAAACCTATATTGCAGACTGTCAGAGATTTGATTCACAAAGAGTGGAATACACATGAAATTCTTAATACCGACAGCAACGGAAAAATCAAATTCAGCGGATATTATGGAGATTATTCTCTGCACTATGGACTGCCGGGTAGTGACAAGAAAAACCTTGGAATTCCTTTTAAAGTAGGCAAATATGAAAACATGCCCTACAGTCTTGAAACAATGATTTAGGAGGATAAATGCATAAATTATGGGGTCAAAAAACTGGGTTCACAATACGTATGAATTTAAGCCTTAAGATATGATAAAATTGATCTTGACTTTATTAGCTGCGATGGTTTTGCTGAATGCCAAAGCTCAGTCCTGGATGGTTTCGACTTATCAAGATGAAGCAGGTTTTCAACAGCGAATGCAAGGAATGCTCCAAAAAATTGCAGATAAAGGGTTTGGTCAGAGAAGTCTTGCCGAATCAAAATGCCCGGATACCGGATTGCCGGTGAGAGTTTGGGCTGTCGAAGGTGAAGAGATCATTTCGCCATTTACGGGAAGAAAATACAAACAGGGACCTGCCGGATATTTTGGTCCCAAAGCTCGGAATGAAAAGGGAGAGATATCTGCCTTTGGTGGCGATCCTTTGAAATACGATCTGCCTCCGGCAACAGCAACATTGCTTCTTAATCCCGAAAATTCACCAGCAAAATCATTTCTCTCCATCCCGGGAAATCTGGCGCAGCAATACCATTTTGCCTGCAAAAACTGGGCACGATTTTATCCACTTTTAGCAGACAAAATGGGGCTTGAATGGCAGAAGGTATTTCAAAAATATGTGGGAGACTATTCCGAAGACCGTCGTCCTTCTGACGGTCCCAGCCGTGAAATGCTAAAATTGAATAATGCTCATAATCTTGTCGGACAGACCGGCTATCTGCTTGGTGGAAACCCTCTCGATGGTGGCACCGAAAACCACAAAACCATGTGGCGCACCAGTTGTCTTCTCTATGCTCAGCTTTTTCCAGATTCTGCCAAAATTTCCGGTTATCCGGTAAAGGAAGCGGAAAAGCTCACAAAAGAGATGCTACGTGATTTTCTGAAACGATTTCTGGTCACGGGGAATGGGGAATATGACTCCCAGATTTATTATCCGCATAGCATTGAAGGGTTCTTGAATCTATACGATTTCTCGCCTGACGAGGAAACCCGACAACTTGCCAAATTTGCTCTGGACTATTATTTTGTCACATATGGCTTGAAAATCATCGATGGAACCATTGCAGGAGCCCAAAAACGCGGTTATCTGACAGGTGCTGTGCCGAATGAAATGGAAATCATGCTGTGGGCGTTTTTTAACAACACGTCGCGAACCATGACTGATCAATCTGTCACTATTCAACAGGCAACAACCAAATACAGACCCAATGAAATCATTTGCAACATAGTAAATAAAAAGCTGAAAATGCCATTCGAGGCGAAAATGAGCCGACCTTTCTACCACATGGATCATCCGCATGCGTTCGCCGAATCTTTCTATTGTTCAGATTCATATGCCATCGGAAATATCCAGATGACCATCGTGGATAATCCCAATCAACAGATGGTGTGGTCCATTGTGACAAAAGGCATATCCTCTCCTTTGTGCTTCAGTGGCGGTCAACCCATCCGGGGAAGTACTTCCGGCCATAGTCCATATACTCAGACCCTGCAGTCGAAAGGAACTTTGATTTTGCTGACTGCTCCGACCAAAGTCATTGCAGCAGCTGATACGGCAATTGCCCCCAAGTATTCCAAATTAAAGCGCGACAATCTTTGGTTGCTACCTGAAAGTGAACAGGGAAAAAATTTCGAACGCAGAAACCGGCAGAAATATGCCGCAAAAGATTTATTGCTCATCGAAAAACCAAAAAATCAGTCAGGAGAAGAACTTGAACGATTCTGGAACGAAAGCAAAGGGTCGGCCTCTTCCTGGTTTTACTATCCCCGACAGCTTCAACCGATAGAATTGGGTGGAAAGTTTTTTTTCGAAGCTGAGCAGATGTTGCTGGCAGTTATCCCGGTAGGCAAGGATGGGTTCCGTTTGTTCCCTTCCGAGCAATCAATTGACCAGGCGGGCTCTGAGGTACAGAAATTTTTCCATGAGTACAGTTTGCTTGTTTTCCCCGGCCGGATCTCTGGATATATTGTCGAAACAGCAGAAAAAAAGGAGTATGGATCTTTACAGCATTTCATTGAAGCAATCGGTCAAAAGACAAAAATAGATCTTTCCGGACTTGAAAAAAACCTGAAGATGAATTACCATTCGTTAAAAGGAGACGATATGACCATGAATTACCTTGCCGAAGGTCTGCGCTGTGAGGCAACCATTAATGGGAAGCAGCAGGATTGGGATATATATACCAAAGGAGCGGTCTATATATCTCCTTATCTTTCAATCAATCAGGGTATCATGAAAGTATCAGACGGAAAGTCGGGTTATCTGGTCGACTTTAGGGGCGATCTTCCAGTATATAAAGAATTAAAAATCATCAAATAATTTTAAATAATTTCAAAGCATTTCAATGAGAAAATTACTCTTTATCACATTTTTTCTCTTATTCTCAGAAATAGTATTGAACGCACAATCCTATCGACCAGACTGGAAATCACTCGATACCCGAAAGGTTCCGGAATGGTTTCACAACGACAAATTCGGGATTTTTATACACTGGGGTGTCTACTCCGTTCCATCCTTTTCACGGGTGGTCCCGGATGGTTATTCCGAGTGGTACTGGTGCAATTACAATGATTCGACGCGTCAGAATTACAAGGCTGTTCGTGAATTTCATCACCGGACTTACGGACAAAATTTCACCTACGATCAGTTTGTTCCGATGTTTAAGGCTGAGCTTTTTAATCCGGACGAATGGGCGACGATTCTTAAGAATTCAGGTGCGAAGTATGTGGTACTGACCTCTAAACACCACGATGGCTTCTGCCTTTGGCCCAGCAAAGAGGCCAATCAATCATGGGGAAGAGCCTGGGATGCTGTGTCGGCCGGACCAAAACGCGATGTGCTTGGAGATCTGACCAATTCGGTTAGGAAAGCAGGACTGAAAATGGGATACTACTATTCGCTTATGGAATGGTACAATCCGGTTTTCAAAAAAAATAAAGCAGCGTATGTCAACGAAGTGATGATTCCTCAGTTCAAAGATCTGGTAACCAAATACAAACCTTCGGTTATTTTTTCTGATGGCGAATGGATTATGCAAGACTCCGAATGGAAAAGTCCGGAGATGATAGCCTGGCTTTTCAACGATTCGCCGGTGGCTAAAGAGGTTGTTATCAATGACAGGTGGGGAAAAACAACACGAAAATCACATCCAAGTACCTATTATACTTCAGAATACGGATCAGGCATGGACAAATCTGTTGTATGGGAAGAAAATCGAGGAATGGGTCAGTCATACGGCTACAACCGCATGGAAAAGCTTATCGACTACAAAACCTCCCGCGAGCTGATCCTGATGCTGTCAGATATTGTTTCAAGGGGCGGAAATCTTCTGCTGGATATCGGTCCGGCTGCGGATGGAACTATTCCTGTTATTATGGAAGAAAGATTGACGGAAATGGGGAAATGGCTCGCTATTAATGGGGAAGCAATTTATGGAACCACCCCCTGGAAACATGACAAGCAGTGGAGTGCAGGAGTGCGTCCGGTAGTTGAAGGCGGTAATTATCAGACTTCCTACGATATTTCTCAGCTGGTAGTTCCAGTGAAAGGAAAGGCATTTGTCGAAATGTTTTTCACAAGAAAAAATGCTGATTTGTACAGTATTGTCCCTTACTATAATACTACTTTGACAGTAAACGGTCTGGATACAGAAAAAATCACTTCTGTAAAAATTCTCGGCCTCACCAGGCAGATTCAATGGAAAAAGGAGAAAAATAAACTGCTGATAAACCTCTCCAACCTAAATCCCGGTGATCTTTCAAACAATATATTTGTTCTAAAAATTGAAAATGCTTTCTAAAAAACCATTGCAACAACTCACAAGTTTTCGAGCTCTTCAGCACTTAGTGCTCTGCTGAAAATGGCCAATCCTCCAATCTGCCCTTTAAAAAAATTCCCCATTCCAGCTTTGAGCAATACAGCGCCTACCGTAAAATCGGAGCCGTTGTTACCCATACCATTGGGGAAATAATAAGGATTCTTAGATTGAACCAGGCCGTCAGGATAACCTTCAAATCCTTTGGTATGGTCGATTAGTTCGGGGTCACGTGGTTCAAATTTGCCATTCAGATAGGATTTGATGTTTTTGCCATCATAAGTGAATGCGACACATTGCCACTCCTGCTTCTCAACGATCTGGCTGCTTGCCGAATAATCGATAGAATAGGGGAAGGGTGGGGTAGGTTTGCCTGTATAGGAAATATGCCCACATACCTGGTTGGCTCCATTATAATGTGGCAAAGAGACAAAAAGTCCGTACTGGCGCTTTCCACCATCTTTGTATTCATTCCACATGCCGCCGACAAACCCTGTTTGCTCGCCTGTCCATTTTACCCAGGCAACGACAGTTACTCCCCGGTCTTTTCCAAATATGTTCAGCTTTCCGGTCTGTTCGTTTGGTAGACACAGATAGGCCTTTCCCCCGAATAGGGCAGAAAAGCCTGACAAAGGGCCTTCATTGATTCGAGGCAAAGTGCCATCCATCTCTTTCAATGGATACTTCTCCTTTTTCATGGCCTCACGTATCTGACCTTCCTCCTCCTTAAAATCCCATAAGGCAACCAGGCCTTTTGTAGAATTAATCCTTTGAACCAACTTCGAATCAGCTTTCTGAGAAATTTGAGCAGAGAGCATAATTTGCCAAAAATTCAGTAAGACAATTAGAGGAGTTATACATTTAATATTCAGCATTATACGATATTTAAATTATTCTATTTGTGAATTCTTTACTTCCTTGAACTTTTCATCATTTCCACTGAATCACCATCGTCTCTTCCGGTTTTATTTTAACGGTTTTACCGGAAATAGAACCATGTAAATTGGTATACAAAATGGTCGGATTTAGTTTCGGATTGAAGACAATCAATTCGATGGATTTAACTATCGTTGCCTTGTTGACAATCACAGTAATGAATTTGCTGCCCGATTGCATGGTCTTCATCAACACATTCTTTTGTGTGGCTGTGAAACGGATCGGAATGGCCGATAATCCAGGTTGAAATTCCTTGTTAAGAAACAGATTCAATGCTGAATAATCTTTCTGAATGCAGCTTCCCAACCCAAGAAGTGATGGGATCCACAATACCTCTCCCTGCCCAATTGTGTTGCGTACAGCAACAGCTTTACCATCTGCTGCACCTATGGTTTGACTTTTTGAAGGAACGATGTATCCGCGCCACAGATGGGTTGGTAGGTTGTTCCCTTCAATGGAGGTGTTAAAAAGATTGTCTACCAGTTTGAATTCGCTGATGTTGCCACCAAACAATTTTTCGAAAGCAAAACCGGTTTTCATGGTATTGTGGAGGTTTTCATCAAAAAAGCCGGTCAGTCCATCGACTAGCAACTTGCCTCCTTTGGACACGAAATTTTCCAAAAGTACTGCATAGCTATCCGGGATAGAGATCTGATGTGCCAGAATGATCGTCTGACCTTTGTAATCGGCTTTCGAAAAGTCGAACTCTTCGAAAGCTTTCAGGTTGACGTTCACCCCCATTTCGCTGAAGGCTTCGAAATAGCCGAGCACCGACTTCATTACACCACCTTTGTCGCGGGCTTCGTAGTCTTGTGTGGAACCACTTGCCATTTTCGATTCAGCCCAGAGGGATTGTCTGACATAAAGCAGGTTGATGCCTGATTCCACCTCTTTGGCTTTGGCAAAAAGTGTAGCATTGCTACTAAATGTTTCTGCAATTTTGGCCGCTGCCACCATTCGGTCGGAAGGTTGGTTCTGAAAATCCAACAGTGCCCACTCACCCGCTTCGATACCTGAACTGCGCGGATTCAGACACCAGAAGATGTTGCCGGTTGCATTGGTGGCAGTGGTGATCCACATCCACTGGGCAATTTCTTCTTTGGTGGGGCACATGGGAGAGCCACCGCTGTAAGTATTGTTGCCTCCTTGCAATTCTGTCATAAACCAGGGGAGCTCTCCGGCACCTGAGCGAACGATCTCGCTGTTGGCCGACATGGCCATGGCATACTGCTGACGGGTGAAATAGCCAAAGTGCCAGCTGGCGTGGGCCGAGCCGCCCAGACTGGTCAGGAACTTCCGCCATTCGGGGAAGTCGTACTCCGCACAATTCTGGAACATGGCGTGGTTGTTCACATGAATTTCATGCTTGTTGTCGTATTTCGTAATCTCGCCGGCAATCCATTTTAGGAACCAGGTGCCATAATCTTTCTGAAAAGCCTGTTCATATAAGTCCATCAGTACCGGATATCCCTTGCTGGTGAACTCTTTGCGGACATGCGTCTTGGACCACTCTTCAAATTTCCTCTTTGTAAAATCGGTTTTGGGCAGAGAACCACCGCCAGGTTCGTTGATCAACACATAACCATACAAACTGGAAAATTGGCTAAAATGGAGTGTCATCTCTTTCAGAAACTGTGCAATGGATTGCAAATGGGCTTCATCTCTGGGATATTTAAAACCACCAATATCCGTTTTTTCGGTGTAGTAAAAGGGGTTTGCAAAGACTTTGATCCCATACTTTTCGGCCGACCTGAAAGCGTTGTCGAACAGACTGAAATCCCAGCTGCCATCCGCTTTGAGCATATACGATTCGAACATCCGGATACGGCAAACGGTGAAATGCTGCTCCTTCATCGTTCTGAACCAGGTGTCGATTTCGGCCGGCGTCTGACCGGGTTCAATAAAGACTTCGGCACCAACGAAGGGGATATTTGGTTCAATAGTTTGTGCTTTGATGGGTTGGGAACTTAAAAGAACCCAAATTACTGAAATTAAGATTGATAAGGTTCTCATATTTATTTTTTTATCCATGATTCCTACATTTTGCGATAACAATAGGCGAAAAAGCTAGAATAATTGCCTTTTACGTAGGCATAAAAGCGTATCTATTTGCATTTTTCATAGGCAAATATACCATAGAGGAAGGTTTGAACCTATTTAGCTTAAATAATTTTTTTTGCAAATAGAGATCATATAAAAGGATTGGCTGGCGCCTGCGGTTTAACCGGAAGTTCAAGTTTCAACCCATTCCATTCGATATTCAGTACCCCATCTTTTTCTGAAAGTGCTGCCTTTTTTATAACAGGCTGTTGACCTACCGGATCAATTGAAAAGGTGAATCCTGCGATGGCCCTGCTGATTTTGGTCAGATCGAATTCTGTTTCTGATCCTGAATAAAAGACGAAATCAATCCAACTATTTTTGCCGTCGCTACCTTTTTCCCAGTGGCCTTTCAGTCCACTAAAATCTGCAGAATAGAGTTGAAAAGATAATTGCAGCTGATCTAAGGTAAAATTGAATGGTTCATTAGTTGAGGTTGGAAGTGCAAGTAAATTACCATTGGCTGTATTCCCGAATTCGAACCGCAAACGCAGATCCTTCGCCCTGAACTTTCCATTTTGCAGCCGGTCGATGCTGATATGCTTGTCACCACCATTTGAAATAAAATTGATGCCCGCCAAAACTTTGTTTTCGTTCTGCTGAGCATAAAAGGTGGCTGAGCTAAAGTCATAATCATCGTGCAAGAACCGGACCTGCAAGTATTTTGGTGCCTGAACCGTACCCCAATACAATAGGAAGGGACGGCGTTGGTTCCACATGCTGGAGCGATTGGCCGTTGAAAGTGCGTAGTTTTTTGCCAGATAGCAGTTACCGGTTGTTTGGGGTTCAACTTTTTCGAACAGATCCTTTTCGGTACGTGGATATTGGGGGGCCAGGAAGTAATTCATCAGGTTCTCCGGAATTTGGTGTTTGATTTTAACATCACTTCGTTTTGCTTCTATGCCTATGTTAATTCTTCCGAACGAGGCTTCTTTCAGTATTGAATAAAATGTTGGTTGCACCAGTGTACTGTAGGAGCGGCTGTGTGGTCCAGTCCACTGTCCGGTAGGCTGATGATAGTGCCTTGCAATCGTTTCCCAACCAATGGAATACAACTTTTCAACTTGTTGTTTGGCTACCGGTTCAACAATGTGGGTTTTCATTCTTGATAATTCATCCAGCGCTACAATGGTGTAGGTTGGGCTGTTGTATTCGGTGAATCCACCCTTGTCGAGCGTGTAGTCGTAGAAGTTTTGCAGTCGTTTTTGGGCATAGGCTCTCAACTCGGAAAGGTTGAACAAATTGGATACCACATAGGTGACGTAAGTCCCCATGATGGCAATGTTGGTGTAACTGGGGCCAACATTTCGTTTCTGAATGGAATTGGCCGCCAGTATCAGGGCATTTTTGATTTTTGGTTTCAGGTCAGCCGGAATGCGGTCCTGATGGCCCATCCAGACATCCAGCAGACTGACCGCATTAAAATCTGCCCAGTTGTAGTCGATGGGTGATTTTTTTGTGGCCAGTGGTTCTTCGAGGTAGTAAGGCCAGACACCACATGACTTCGAATTTGGATCCTGATCCTGCAGCGTCAGGGTCTTTTCTATCACATCAAAAGCCCTTTGCAAATATTGGTCATCGCCTAAATCCAGAAGCAGTACAGCATACGAAAAGGATGAGCGAACCTGATGAAAAACGCCGACCGTGGCATCGGTGTGGTAATTGTAGCCATTGATGGTCGAAGTGATCATCTTCACTTTGAGATCATACTTTTCGTGCATCCCTTTCAGCAAATCGCTGATAATCTTTTTTTCATCTGGAGTGAGTTGTACTTTTTCGTATTGGATTCTGTCTTCCCCTTGAAGGGCATGGGAACATGAAAAAAGCGGAAGAAAAATCAGGGATAATAACAATAGTTTAGTCTGCATAATGTCTGATTTTGATCGAATATAACACTATTTTAGCACGAGTGAGGCTTTTTCAGGATATGGTTTTGTTTGCGCTTTAACTTTCAGATTTTTCCAGTCCAATGTTATCTGGTCTCCACGTTTGCTGACATCGACCTTGTTTTCCTGCGCAATCACTCCGTTTTTTAAAGTTATCAGTAATCCGAAAACAGCCTCTTCTATTTTCTTGAAATCAAACTCCTTCTCACTTCCGGAATAGATTACCCAATCGATCCATATGTTTTTATCATCGCCACCTGTGGACCAGGTACCTTTGTAATCGCCGAATTTCCGGTAGGGTAGTTCCACCCTGAAATTCAGCAGACCAGATTTTCCACTGACCACATTCTTGCCGGCATCCGGCTGATCAATTTCAACACTGCTGATGTCTCCTCCAAATTCGAATCTGAGCCGGAGATCTGTGGCCTTGATGGTTCCATCCCTGATCACATCAATCGTGACATGCCGGTCACCGCCATTGGTGGTAAAATTTATGACACCCAGCACATTGGTCGAATCTTGTGCGCAGAAAATATTGGCTGAAGCATAATCGTAAAAGTCGTGCAAAAAGCGGACTTGCATCGAAACCGGCTTCTTTTCTGTTCCCCAATAAGCAATCAACGGCCGGCGCTGGTTCCAAAGGCAGGATTGGTTGGCAGAAGAAAACACAAAGTCTTTGGTAAAATATGACTTTCCGATGATCTCTTTGGTTGTGATAATAATCCCTTTATCGCCTTCCTGGTAAGAGACCATCGGATTAAGTTCAATTTTCTGGCCTCCGCGGATGAAGGTATCGATTTCCATCCTGGGGAATTTGGGCTCTGTAAAGTAGTGCATTAGCCACGAAGGAATTTTGTGATTGAGTCTGGGGTTTCGGTCTTTGGAAAAATCAACCGGTGTTTCAGGATTGACCTTCCCATCTGAAGCGGAATAAAGCCAGTTGTAAGTGGATGGACCCAGTGAAACACTATAGCAGCGACCATGCGGACCTGCCCACTGTGCAGTAGGAGCGTGGTAATGGCGGGCAATGATGCTCCAGCCTGTTGTATAAATAGAGTCCAGCATGGCATGATCTTCCTTTTGGATCACCTGCTCTTTCAACCTAAGCACTTCATCGAGCGAAAGTTTGAAATAGGCCGGACTGTTGTATTCCAAAAATCCCTTGTTAAGCAAAGTGCAGTCATAAAATGCTTTCAGTCGTTTTCGGGCGTATGCCATCAAATCTGCATCATTGTACCTGTCGGCCGTCATGTAACAAACATACAATCCCATCAGAGAGATGTTGGTATAATCGGGGCGAACATCCCGCATCCGGATTTCCTTTGCTGCCAGTAAAAGTGCATTTTTAGTCTTCACCTTAAGATCGGCAGGCAATATTTCAGCATGGTTGTTAAGGATGGAGATGAGCGGAACGGCACAAAAGTCGGCCCAATTGCGGTCGGCAGGTGATTTTTTTGTAGCAAGCGGTTCCTCCAAAGTGTATGGCCAGACGCCGCAGGTTTTTGAGGAGATATTCTGATCCTGGAGTGAGATGACTGCACGAAGCACTTCAAATGCCCTTGCTCTATATTCAGTTTTACGCGAATCAAGCAAACTGACTGCATAATTGAGCGAGGCCATTGTGCTGTGCACCCTGGTCTCTTTCTCAAAGTCGGAATGGTAATGTTTCGATTGAGTACCCCATACCAAATGAACGATTGAATCATATTTGGAGTCTGTATTTTCTATCTCCTTTTGCAATACCGTCAATTCCTGACCTGCAAGACTCACAGGCAAAATCCTGGTGTTTTTTTGCTGCGCCAAAGCAGTTGTGCAGAGGAAAAATGCAAAAATGAGGATTGATTTAGCCATTTTGTAAAATATAATTTGCTTAAGTAAAATACGAATCAATAATAGGAAACAGTTTTTTATTTGAATTTGAAGACACCAAGCGTGGGATAATGATCTGAAAGTTTCTGCGTAGTGGAGTCAATAATGATTTCATTGGACATGGCACCTTTCACCAATGCTTTGTTCCCAAACATAAAGTCGATGCGTTGTCTTGAACCCACCGAACTTTGAATAAAATTATTGTGGAAATATTTCATGAGGTCTATGTAACCAGCCTTTTCAATTGACGCGATGACAGAATAATCAAATTTTCCATCCTTCAGATTCCGGATGTGTTTGTTTTTTTCCTCATACAATAAGTAAGATTTCAACCTGTCTTGGTCATAAACCGATGAATCGGATGGAGAGAAGGAATTAAAATCTCCTGTAATCAATATCTTTTCATTTTGAGGAAGGAGTGAGGCATGTGCCAGTATTTGCCTGACTTCAGAATTTCTTTTGGTCCATTGATGTGGAGAAAAATGGATGACAAATAGGTGCAGATCGGCTGTATACCCGTAGATATACCCATGGTGCATGTTGTCAATTACTTTCTGGACATTGAGGATTGGAAATTTGGAGGACAATGCAACAGGATAACCGTCTGCTTTTAAGAGTACTGCATAGTCGTGGCCATACCGTGAGGCGAAATTTTCCAGCTTTTTTTGGATTAAGCCATTCATTTCCTGGTATGCAACAATATCAGGGTTGATCTCTTTTACCCATGCAATGAATCGATTTTGAATGAGACTGTCTCCTATAAATCCCTCAAGGACATTGTATTGGATTATTTTTAGATGATCTTGTGCCTGAACGTTTTTGGCAGGCAAGAATGATATTAGCAGAAAGAAGCAGCACAATTTGAATGCAAAGTATTGGTTCTTCATTTTCGTAGTTAATGGTTGATTGGCTTTGCGTCTCATTGCGGGCTTTGCATGATCTTTTTGATGTGATTACTTTATTATCCTTGATTGCAGGCTGACTTTTTCAGGTGTGGCTAATTGTTCTTCAAAAAGGATGATTTGATTGAACTCTTTTAACCAGGCCTTTGGAACATGGTAATATCGCTGGGATGGTTGGCCCCCGGGAGCAAGACTTAAGCCGTCCTGTGCTTTGTTATGCCAGCTCTCATCAGCCCCATATCCGTTGGCATCAATCAGCCAGTAGCGTCCCAGCATGTTGCCATTGACAAACATCATTCCTTTTCCCAGTCCACTCGCATCCACACGAAAATCGGCATCCGACTGCAAAACATCACGGGGCACCGAAAAATTTGCTATGTACCAGGTACAAGGTGTCGGAACAACTGATTTGGCCCAGCTCACGACCTTGTGTTGATTTGGAATATTCAGTTGCTCACCTGAAAGGAATGGTCGCATTTCCCAATTGGTCAGTATTTTGTCATTGATCAGAACATCTTGCCAGATCCCTTTTCTTTCAGTATTCATGGAGCCGGAGATATTCCAGTCGCCTTTGATCAGGCCAAGAGCGGTGGCCAGAATATCGATCCTGTGTGTACCAGCCACCACATCTTTAAGGATAAACTGATGTTTAAATCCCTGCAGTTTCAGTTCTTCCAGGGAGTTGGCAAATACATAAGGATGAGCAGGATCTTCAGGCATGGTTACCCCCCTGTTTTCCGGGATAGGGGGTTGCGATTGAGTAACCAGTTTCCCATCCAGGTAGATGTAGAAAAAATCGCCCCCGTAAGTGATGTTAATTTTTTGCTGACCGCTGATAGCTGTCTTGAAACTGCTGCTGTACCAGCAATAATCGCTCTTGTCGAGGGTTAGGCTTAGCTGTTCGATCGGTGTTTCGTTTTTCACCACATCTTCCCCCCTTGACTTTGGCATAGGTTCTTTCCAGGCTTGCCAGTTTTGAGGCGTGACCAGTTTCCGCCAATCTGGAAATTTAATTTGAGCTTGCGCCGTTTGAAAATCTACCTGTGAGTCGAACAAAGTATTTCCTTCTGAATCTTTTAGAACGGCACTCCTGGGTACCAATGTGAAAGAGCCTTCTGTACAGTTGTGGTCTGTCTCATTGACGAGCAAAGTCATAGATTCTTTGCCATTGGTCCAGGTCGTTTTCCTAATCCCTGATGCCAGGATCTCCTGATTGCGTTTGCCACTGAGCAATAATTCACTGTTTTTGGATACCATTTTGTGTAGTCGTGCGAGATAAAGTCCTTTTAAAGTAGCTCTTCCGTATTCATCTATCGGGGCGTCAAAATCGTAGCTCGTGGTTTGAAGATAAAAAGCTGTGCGACCAAAATTTGTGCCACCGTGCCACATATAATAGTTCCAGCCGGAGCCATCATTGCCAATAAAATTCATGATATGAAAGGCAATGTTCCTGCCATCTCGCAAATGTTGCTGATAGCCCCAGGTGTTGTACCACGCAGGCCATAATTCAGTCCAGATCAGAGGCTGATCCTGTTTGTTTTGCTGATGCCTTGCACTGCGGTCGAAGGGAATTGAATGACCATTGACGCATTCTATTGCACCCTCGGCACCCCCTTCACAAGTAATTTTTTGAACATCAATGCCTACCCTGGAAGCCAATTCAACCACCCATTTCAGGTAACGCTGTCCCTCTTCTCCATATCGTTTGGCCACATTGGCATATTCGTTTTCCACCTGCACTAGAATGACTGGTCCACCCTTTGAAGCCAGGTAAGGTCGTAACTCTGCTGCCAGATGTTCAAAATATTTTTCTACCCTATTCATGTATGGAGCATTGTAAGTACGGAGTGTAATCCCGGGTTCATCCCGCAGATAAGAGGGATAACCGCCAAAATTCCATTCTGCACAACAATATGGCCCCATACGAAGGATTACATTTAATCCACGTTCCTGACACAGCTTCAAAAAATAGCCAATATCGCGTTGACCCGAAAAGTCATACACATTTTTTTGCGGTTCATGAAAATCCCAAAAAATATAAGTGGCCACACAATTTATTCCCAAGGCAACGCTTCGGTCAAGCAGCTGAGGCCAAAGTTCTCTTGGCGAACGTGCATAATGCATTTCACCGCTGATGATTAGTTGCCTTTCTCCATTTATTGTTACGGCTCTGGGATCAAATGCAACCTGTCGTTTCGACAGAATTTTATCAGAGCTTGAATCAGATATCTTTTGACCAATGGCGGCATTCACTAATACAGCAAAAAGTAACAATACCATCAGCAGTCGGTGCAATACGGAATAGAAACGATTGTTATGGTACATAGTTCGGAAGTTTAATATTTGATATTAAGCTGTTTAAAATTCTAGCACAAAGTAGAAATCGCTTGCGATTTTCAAACTCTGTGTTTCTTAGGGGTTTCTCTAATAAATATACCTTATTGCAGAAATTTCTATTAAGCTTATATTTTCGATTAAGCGATATTTATTCTCTGTGTTATTTTTTTAACAGTCAGTTCTTATTCAAATGTAACATTTTGTTGACCTCAATCCCCGCAAACAGCACAGCAAACAAGCCATGTGTGTCATTGTCATAAAACGGGCGGTTCAGATAGTAATTAACGTCTTCCGAGCACATGGTGCCATAGCAGATGTTGTGTACTGTTCCATTTGGTTCAATCTGGGTCTTCAATGCTTCCCAGCCTCTCAGCACATATTGTTTGTATTTTTTCTCTTTCAACCAACCCTGTGTAATGCCACGGGCAATAGCCATAGTGAAAATAGCTGTGCCTGAGACCTCCTCCCGGGAATCGGGCCGATCGAGTACCTGAAGCCAGAAGCCGTTTTTGTTTTGCAAGGCCACCAGTGCATCCACATGTTTGCGGTAACGATCCAGAATGGTTTTATAATGAATGTGGTCTTTCGGAAGAACCAGCAATACTTCGCTCATGGCCCAAATTCCCCAACCATT
>CAIRSO010000021.1 GCA_903881215.1 uncultured Bacteroidia bacterium | reverse complement strand
TGCAAATAATGCACCGAAAATTTGGGGATTTGAAAATTTTAAAGAGCTTATCACCCTGATAAATAAAAACCACAAAGTAGTTTTTTTCCTCTTTGGGGGAGGTGAAAAAGAACTCAAACTGTTGAAAAAACTCGAGCAGCATAGTGAAAATATCCATCTTGTGGCAGGAAAATTCAACCTTTCGGAGGAGATTGCCATGATACGAATGCTTGATTTGATGATTGCTATGGACTCATCCAACATGCACCTTGCATCGCTTTCGGGTGTTAAAACCATTTCTATTTGGGGAGGGACACATCCGGCATTTGGCTTCTCCGCAATCGGACAGCCGGCAGAATACCAGATACAACCACCGGACGGATTCCTTACTTGTCGCCCTTGCTCTGTCTTTGGTGGAAAACCTTGCATCTATCCTACACCATTTTGCATGGAACTGATAAAGGCAACTGATCTTTACAAAAGGCTTGTAGCACTTGACGTTTTAAAGGCTAAAGGCTAAAGGTTAAAGGCTAAAGTAAGAACGCTGCAATCGAGATTACAGCGTTCTTGCAGTTTTGTACAATGCTTTATCCCTTCTCAACTCCTACTTTAACCTTTAGCCTTTAGCCTTTTTTTTCCTCTAAACCAGTCTTTAAGATTTCCTTTACGCTGGCGGTAGTCTTTATTACTTTTATCATATTTCAGCAATAGATCAATTGCCAGGGTAGTCGATTTGCCGCAAAGCAGGGCATATTCCGTGGCAATAAGTCGAAGGTTATCTTCATTGGTATCAAGCTGGCGGAAATTTTGAATGCCTTTTTCAAAACTGACAGGCATAAACTTCATTCTGTTAAGATCAACAATTGCAAATTGATACTCGCCTTCCACTTTACGAATCAATGTATTACCTGGAGAATAATCCAGATGATAAATACCATTCCGGTGTAGCTTCGACCAGGTAAAGTGTACCCACTGTTTGATGATATTTTCCTTGTCTGTATCGTTGTTGAGAAACACATCCCAAAGGGTAAATCCCTTTTCGAAATTAAGGCAAACATAATAGCTCTCCATTAGCTTTCCCTTCGAAAGGCACTCAACATAAGCAACCGGCTTAGGCGTGGAAGCCCCTACAGCCTGAAAGTGAAGTGCATTCTGAAAGGACCTTGCTGCCTTTGACCCTCTCAGGTAAACATAGATATAACGATTAATTAGTATAGGTATCTTAAAGGCTTTAACATTTAATTTTAGGCCAAGCTCTTCAAATACTTTCACCTCATTGCGGTCCTTGTAAATTGTAGTTCCGTTTACATGAAAATAATCAGGAAGGTTCTTTACCCAACTTTCCAGAATCTCAAAACCGGGTGCCACCTTGTATTGAATTTTCTTTGACATCATAACTTCTGATTCATAAAGCCCTGTTGTTGAAGTACTCCCAAAAGCATCCCTGAAAAGAGCTCATTGTCGGCCTTTTTGTATCGTATGTCAGTAAATACCTGGGCGAGGGTTTCTTTATTGTTTTCCATGACAAATTTCCTATTCTCAGGCATAGCTTCTTTGGCGGCATACATTTTTTTAATAGTATCTGTCGAATACTCCCTGTAAGTTTCCTTGTGCAGGACAGCCTCCAGCGGTAACCTGTCAATCTGCACGGGATCTTCATCGGGCCAGCCAATTGTAACTGTTGTAACAGGAACAACGCCTTTTGGAAGTTGAAGAATGTCAATGATTTTTCCGGCCAAATAAGTAGTTGTTCCCAGGTAACAAATGCCAAGTCCTTCACTTTCTGCAGCCACACAAACATTTTGTGCCACTAACAGCGCATCGATGGCTGCAGTGAAGAAGGAGAGAAAATTGTCGTAACCGGGATCGGCATGATTCAATTTGCACCACAGATTAAAACGATTGAAATCTGCACAGAAGGTAAGAACAATTGGTGCCCTTTCTACCATTGGCTGATTAAAATGGCAACCCGCTAATTGCTTTTTCATTGCGGGATCACGGCTTGCTATAATGCTGTATACCTGCATGTTTCCGGTGGTGGACGCCCGGCAGCCGGCTTCCAGTATTTTGTTCAATAGTTCATCGGAAATATCTTTGTCTGTATATTTCCGGATGGTGCGGTGCTGCAATAAAGTATCGAGCATAGATTAGAATTTGGTACAAAGATAAAAGGGTTTCAGTTAAAAACTGAAACCCTTTTATCTTTGTACCAAATTGCTATTTTCTGAATTCAACCTTGAATGTCACTACCTCCCATTCAGGTAGTTTAGCCGGCTTAGCAATCACCAACGCATCAGCCTCCTGATTCCATTTTAGTTTTTCATCTGAACCCAAAATAGAAACAGACTTTACTTTCTGTCCGGAAATTTTCGAATTATTCCCAAGAGAGGTAATTTTCACATCACTTAGCGGATTTTTCATGCAGAAAGCATACAAGGTATTTCCCTTCTGCGTAAACCTGATATCTGTCGATTCATAAGGTCTGACATCCTTTACTCCTCCAAATCTTCCCTTTTCCTGATTTTTTTGCGTCGTCGGACCTTCGCCATATATCTTCCAGGGACGTGTGCCATAAATAGCCTCTCCATTGACCGGCGTCCATTTGGCAATTACATCCAGAATAGCCAAAACATCAGGTTCGAGATCTCCCTCTGGAGTTTGGACGACGTTAAGCAACAAGTTGCCATTTTTGCTGACAATATCTACCAGCATTTGAATAACCTGTACTCCGGTCATGTATTTCTGTCCGGTGCGATAGTACCAGTCACCAATGGAAGTATCTGTCTGCCAGGGATAAGGGCTGATTGAATCCATTGCCCCCCGCTCAAGATCCTGCACCCAGCGACCTTCTGAAGCTCTCAATTTGCAGGTATAGACAGCATCAAGCTTGCCTTTGTTTTGTGCAATATCCTGGTTGTAATAATGTGCCAGCATCGTTCTGCCAACTTCACCGAAAGGGAGTTCACTGTCCGAATATAGAAGGTCTGGATGATACAAATCGATCAATTCAGTGATGTTTGCCAGCCAGTCTTTCTGATTTTCGGGATTTTTGGTCAACCAGTCAAAGTCATCAGCTGCAGTTTTTGGATGGTAAAGATCCTGGAAATCAGGATTTGCTCCATCGTAAGGAACGCCTGCTTTCGTACCATTCGGATCAGACCCGTGACTCGGCTGGAACCAGGTATAGCTTGCACCAAGATGCTCAGACACGCCAAAACGAAGACCTTCATTTTTAGCGGCTTTTTGCCACAACCCAAGCACATCCTTTTTTGGCCCCATATTTACCGCATTCCATTTGTGTATTTTCGAATTCCAGAGGAAATAATTATCATGATGTGTGGCCATGCTCACAAAATATTTGGCACCAACCATTTTGTAGAGTTTCATCAATTGATCCGGATCCCATCGCTCAGCTTTCCACAATCCTATGATCTCCTTGTAACCAAAAGTAGAAGGGTGACCATAATGCTCTACATGGTACAAGTATTCCTTACTGGGCTTCCCGGTAGGCAGGTTGGTTTTGCGGTCTTTTATATCAGATTCATACATTTTCCGTGCATACCAGTCGCCCTGGCGGGGAACAGCCTGTGGTCCCCAGTGAGCCCATATGCCAAATTTGGCATCACGAAACCACTCTGGATAAGTATATTGCTTGAAGGATTCGAGCGTTGGCTCAAATTTTTGGGCCTGGAGCCCGTTGTTGAATAACATGCTAAAAGCCAGGACCATTAAGGCCAAACTCATTAAACGATTGATTTTCTTTTTCATTTTAAGCCTGTTTTAATTAATTCAATATAATTGTCATAAATTAGTTGATCTTCAAATTACTACAATTTCATAATTTTCAAATCTTCAAATTTCTTCTTTCACTTAATCAATTCAATATTGGTAGTTAAATTCTTTGAAATGGTAATTCCCTCCAACGGCCTGTCAAATTCTAATTTTGCCACAAGAACAGTATTGGACATGTCATTAACAGGCAGATTACGCAGTCGGAGATAGGGTTGTTGAGAGGCATGATCGCTCGGGCATAAATTCACGGCACAATCAATTTTCTTACCCGTATTCAACAATGTTGCCTTCACCGGAAGTACATTGATCGGCTTAAGCTTAACACCATTTCCAACTGTTGATTTATTCAGGTGAACGTAAATTGTTTGCTTTTCCTTTGTCACATAAATGCCCGGAATACCTAACAAAGCAGAATCGGTTTGGGTATGATCAAATGATTCATCTACCTTTTTTTTCCACTTTCCGATTCGTCTCAGGATTGCAGCCGATTCTGCCGGAATAAGACCTTCACCGGTAGGTCCGACGTTAAGCAGATAATTGGCATCTCTGGCAAGGTACTTGTCGATGCTGCTGATCAAATGGCGATCAGTATAATAATCTTCATCCTTCTTGAATCCCCAGCTCTCCATACCCACCGATTGACAGGCTTCTACCGGTTTATCAAAACCTTTGGCTTCCGTAGCTGGATTGTCGTAATCACGTTCAGGTGTACCAAAATCACCCTCATCAAAGCCACGGTTGTTGATTACCGCATTTGGCTGCAATTTCCTGATCATGTTATTGATGGTAGGATCCTTGAAAACGGGCACATTCATATCCCACCAAAAGCCGTGGATCTCACCATAGTTAGAGCATAGTTCACGAACTTGCTCTTTCAGGAAATGCATGTACATATCCCAGTCGGGCGAATCCTGAGGTTGAGGAGGAAGTTCGTGGTGCCGTCCCTGATTCGGATAGTTTGGCTGATTCCAATCGGCAATCGAGTAATAGAGGCAGAGAGGAATTTTCCTTTTGTGACAAGCATCTGCCAATTGGCCAATCACATCTTTTTTGTAAGGTGTATTCATGGTATTGAAATCTGTTTGCCTGGTATCCCACAAACAGAAGCCATCATGGTGTTTGGTGGTGAGCGTAATGTATTTCATTCCGGCCTCTTCCATCAAATCGAGCCACTCCTCCGGATTAAATTTTGTTGGATTCCATTGATTTGCCAGTTTTATATACTCTGCTCTGGGAACCCTCCCACGCCATTGGTGCTGCTCATGCCATCCAGATATGGAATACAATCCCCAATGCACAAACATTCCATAACGCCTTTCAAAAAACCAGTCACGTCCATCACCAAAGCGCGGAATTGACGATAGTTTTTCTGGTATTTGACCAGGCATCCGGGAGTCAAATTTTGAATTTGCTCCAACCCAGGGTGGAATAAAGGATGCGGCTGTAAGTGCTGCTGTTGTTTTCAAAATCTCTCTACGCTTCATAACTTTATAATAAAGGGTTCACCGTTTCGCCAACCAATTGGAACATTTGAAATAAACCAGGTTTTACCTTTTGTATTATTTCCTTGAAAGAAGAGATAATCATCGCCACCAGGATTAGCAAAAATATGAGGATGTCCGGATTCACTGGAATTCCACTCTCCCGGTTTCCCGTTAGGAAGTAAAGGATCTGCAAATAATCGTTTCCAATGAATTCCGTCACTGCTTTTTGCCACACCAATCTGCTGTGGAGCATTGTTATAAGCACCTGCATAAAACATGATAAGTTCCCCATTTTTATTAACAACGGATGCTGCTTCGATGCAATCACGTTCCCATGGAAGTTCTGGCTTAAGCATCGGACCATGTGTTGAAAGATTTCTCCAGTCCACTCTGTCAAAATTCGTATTTCCAGGTGCTACCGCCACTCCCTGCATCTGAATTTTATAAGCAGAATCACGTGTGGCATAGTACAGAAAGTACTGACCTTTGAAATTTATGACCTCTGCATCAATTGCCCGGCCACAATTCCAGTTTCCATCCGGGCTAAAGACAGGATTGGTTTTGTTTCGTGTAAAATGGATACCATCGGTAGACCATGCATGGCAGATGGCATCTTTCCTTCCATTCCCATAAGTCTGATAAAAGAGATTGACCTTATCCCCAATCACAAGTGCGCAAGGAGCACACATTCCCTTGGATTCGTAGGTTGCTTCAGGATCCCTGTTTACTTCACCAATCCTTTTCCAATGTATGAGGTCATTGCTCTCTGCGATTCCGATTCCCCAACCAAAAGAATTTCCTGACTGATCCTTGTAGGCAGGCACTGAGTAATACATTAAATAACGATGCTGAAACCTGATAACATAGGGATCCTTGGAAAAGGGCACTCCGGTTCGGACGGAATCACCATACAGCATCGCAGGATGCGACAAATGTAGATTAACCTGTCCATTGGTCACATTTGCAATGAACAAAACAAACAAGCTAAAAACCAAAATCCTTTTCAACATTTCGTGCAAATTAAAATTTCTACCAACTTTAGAAAAGTTGCAAACCGAGTCTATAAATTTTAGAAAAGTTGCAAACTATTATCCTTTAATTTTACAGATGTACCAACTTTTCTAAAGTTCTGGCACGATTTAGTATTTCACTTTTATTTTCATTGCCCCCGGAATCTCTGATGCTGAAGCTACTATGACATAACCACCTCCACTTCCCGAGGTGATTGCTCCCGGATATTTTGAAAGCCAGTTGCTCTCCATTTCTTCCATCACCCAATCTGGAATTGTATAAGGCAACATCTTCTTCCAGGCGCGGAATGACCGCTTCATGCCTTCACCCAGCTTTTTGACATCCCTTTCAACGATGCCTTCCCAGCAAAGTTCTCCCGAATATCCGAGCTCCTTGACATTTTCGATGGTCAGGTGTTTTTCCACAAGTGGATTGTAACCTTCGGGTCGTGGCACCAGTGGAATGAGATGAAGTACTTGCGATAACCAGTCGCAAGTCTTTGTATCTACTGTTGATTGAATATGACTAGGCCAGAATTTTCCGTCATAGTCCAGACGGTTAGCCCCCGGCAGTAGGATTCCAAGCTGATCCTGCGAACCCGAAATATATTCCGATCCCGGAGGATTCTCTGCACCAAAAAGGAGTTTCGCATTGCGTACCTGGTCGCCATCAGGTATTTTGCCTCCCCATAATTCTGCAGCAATTTTGCGGGAACTGGTGGCCATTCCGGACCGGTCATTGAAATCGAAATCCGGCCATATTTGCACCACGACGCACGGACCGCTGTGTACAGCAGAAACCCAGGGTTGATCCATCCAACCACCTGCCAGACAGAGTCGGTAAGGGAATTTCATGTCTTGTTTGGACTGAGAACTCGAACGAGCAGGAAGACCTTCCTCCGGTATTCTTTCCAGAACGACCAGTTCGACATTATTTTCCTCACAAAGGCTCTTCTTCCCGTCGGTGAACCCATCCGAATTCACTACAAAGTAATCGGGTTTAAGGCGTTTCATGTCTTCTTCAAAATCCAGCATTCCGTCACCGGATGCAACAAAAGCCTCTGTCACATATTTGACGGCACCTACCATGTAAACCCTTTCCGCTTGAGAGAAATAGGGTTTCTTTCCCTTTAACTTAAGCAGATTCTCATCTTTTCCGATGCTTACATAGAGCTTTCCATACTGAGAAGCCGTTTTAAAGAAGGCTATATGTCCAGCATGAAGAAGATCATAACAACCGCTGACCAATACTATTTTATCTCTCATCAGATATCCTTCTGATTATTTGATTCCGCCACTGACCATTTGCGTCCTGATCCAATCGTACGTTTCTTTCATGCCGACTGCAAGAGGTAAAGTAGGTTCCCATCCAAGCAATTCCATAATCAGGGTATTATCACTGTTGCGACCCCTTACTCCCTTTGGGGCATCCAAATCGTAAGTTCTTTTCAATTTTCTGCTCGCGATTTTTTCAACTATATCGACCAGTTGGTTGATAGACACCATTTCTCTGCTTCCAAGATTGAGCGGCTCGATGATATCGCTGTACATGATTTTGAGAATACCCTCCACACATTCTGTGATGTACATAAAGCTGCGGGTTTGCTCTCCATCACCCCAAATATTGATTTCATCTTTCTCGTACAATTCAGCCTCAAGAACTTTGCGGCACATAGCGGCTGGAGCCTTTTCACGACCTCCGTCCCAGGTTCCATGTGGTCCATAAACATTGTGAAAGCGGGCCACGCGGGTGTTTATTCCATAGTCTTCACGGAAATGACGGCACATTCTCTCTGAAAAAAGTTTCTCCCATCCATAACCATCTTCGGCCTGTGCAGGGTAAGCATCCGCTTCCTTCAATCCGGGATTGTCGACCTCCTGTTGCTTTTCCCCATTGTAAACACAGGCAGAGGAGGCATAAAAGAAACGGTCAATACCCAAATCTTTGGCAGCCATCAGCAAGTGGGTGTTTATCAGCACACTCAACATACACTCAGCCTTGTGGGTTTCGATAAAACCCATTCCGCCCATATCTGCTGCCAGATTAAAGACTTCGTTGTAACCGTTTAATGCGGTATAACAGTTTTCTTTGCCATTCAAATCGAGCACGAGGTTGTCAACATCTGCATGAACTTGATACCACTGATTCAAAGGTTTTTTATCCACGGCGCGAACATGGTTGCCCATTTCTTTCAACTTCTTGACCAAATGACCTCCGATAAAACCACCAGCTCCGGCCACAACAATTCTTTTCATTTCTTTTAATTTAAATGTGTAATATTGAATGTCTTAGAAAAACTAAAATCGTTGGGAATGGATATTCTCCTGAAAAATTTTTGTTATTCCGAAACAAATATTGACCTAAATAATCACGCCTGCAAGACCTGAAATTCAGCAGAGACGTGCAAAGGTTTGCGCAAAGGTTTGCACAAGAAAAAAATGTTTTGAAACATGTTTTTACTTCACTTGGTGTCCTTTCAACGCATAGTAGAGTATAAATAAAAACAATGGAATTGGCGTGAAAAATCCGATAGACATGGTGTAATGATCAGAAATAAAACCCATTAATGGAGGGAACAAGGCGCCTCCCACAATGGCCATCACAATAAAAGAGGCTGCTTTCTTTGTTTGTGGACCCAAATCTCTGATCCCCAATGCAAATATGGTTGGAAACATGATAGACATAAAAAAGAAAATGGCATAAAGTGAAATGAGGGAGATCCAACCAAAATTCAAACTAACTATTGGCAGGAGTAAAACGCAAAGAGCCGAATATAATGCCAGAATTCGGCTTGGCTTATAATAACCCATCAGGTAGCTCCCTGACATCCGGCCCACCATAAACAAAGCAAAGCCTATTGATAGAAAATAAGGACCGTTTTTTACATCAAAACGTGGATACTGGGTTTCATCTGTGACGAAATTTATGAGATAGCTGAAAATTCCGGTTTGCGCTGCAACATAACAAAACTGTGCTGCAACACCCATTACAAAATGAGGCTTTTTTATCAACGGTTTTTCCAAAAAATCGCTCTCTTCTTTATCCAGCTCAACGACAGCATGTCCAGCTTCTTCTTCTGAAATCTCCGGGAGTCGGATCCTAATGAAGACCAATGCGACAATCAGTACCACCAACCCGATAATGGCCATAGGTAAAATCATTGAAGCAAGTTTTTCCCCCTTTACCATACTTTGATTTCCATAAATATATAGGGCAATCAGCGGACCAATTACCCAGGCCAAACCATTAAAAGATTGTGAAAAATTGATACGCCTTGCGGCTGAATCCTTGGGACCAAGTTTTGTTGTATAAGGGTTAGCTGCAGTTTCAAGAGTTGCCAATCCACATCCAAGTATAAAGAGACATGTCAGGAAAATCCAAAAAGACTCAAAAGAGGTGGTCCCTGCAATAAGCAAAGCCCCCGTACCAAAAAGGCCCAAACCAAGGATTATCCCTTTCTTGTATCCATAACGGCGCATAAACAAACCTGCAGGTAAGGCCATACCAAAATAGGCACCGTAAAGTGCAAACTGAATAAGACTCGACTCAGACTTTTTAAGATTAAGAATTTGCTGAAAATGTTTGTCCAAAGTGTCAACCATCCCATGCGCCAATCCCCAAAGGAAAAATAAAAAAGTGATCAGGATAAATGGAACAAGAAATTCCTTTGTCGTCAATTTGTGCTTGATAGTCATGGTTCGAATTTTATAATGTTATTGTATTAATGCTACTTTCTGATTTTTCATTTTAATATCCTTTCAAATGTCATGAAACTTATCCGCTTTGCCAAATATTTCTCTTATTGCAAAGCTTTGCGGTGAAGAAAAAATGTTGTGGAACATGTTCTTCAATCACTTTCTTTCAAATTAACTCCCTATTCGTTTTAGATTTTGTAATTTCAGCCGATACATTTTACTTCATTATGGCCAAAAGGCATCTTTCGTTAAAAGATCTTGCTACAGAACTGAATATCTCCATCTCTACAGTATCCAGAGCATTGAAGAACCATCCTGATATCAGTCCGGAAATTACCAGGAAAGTCCAGGACTTGGCTTTGCTCAGAAACTATGTGCCAAATCCCCTTGCAATGGGTTTGCTGAAGCAGGAAACCAAGATGATAGGGGTGATAGTCCCTGATCTGGTTACCCATTTTTATTCCTCAATCATCGCAGGAATTGAAGAATATGCCAAAAGCCAGGGCTATTTCATTTTACTTGCCTCTTCTTATGAAAATCTGCAGAAAGAGATAGAATCAGTGTCCAATCTACTGAAAGCCAGGGTTGATGGCATGATTGTCTGTGTTAGTAAGGAAACCAACCGTTTTGACCATTTTCTCCAATTGATAGAAAATGAAATCCCTCTTGTATTCTTCGACCGGGTCTGTCTCTCTGAATTGGTTCCTTGTGTTGTGGTTGACAACAAAGAGGCTGTCAATCAAATCATAAGCCATTTCAGTCAGAATGGATACAAACGAATCGCATTTATTTCAGGACCATCGCATCTCAGCATTTCAAGCAGCAGAATTGAAGGCTATCTGGAGGGCCTAAAAAACAACGGATTAAAATTCGATCCGGAATTATTGCGGTCTGGAAACATGGGGACCGAAGAAACCATTCAAATAATTGAAGAACTTCTGTCACTTCCCAATCCTCCGGATGCCTTCTTCGGGATCAATGACATGGTGATCTTTACTGTAATGAAAGAACTCAAAAAACTTAGGATCAAAATACCGGATGAGATTGGACTCGTCGGTTTTGCAGACGAATTTCATGCCACATTCTCTTCTCTTGAGCTAACTACCATCACCCATCCAACGCATGAAATCGGGGTCAAGGCCGCAGAGCTTTTTTTTATAAAGAAGGAAAATCCAGGTTATGCAGAAACTGTTGTGCTTCAAACTCAACTGGTGATCAGAGAGTCGTCATCCAGAAATTAAAGTCAATCACCTTTTATCATTGCATATATAGCATCCACAACAGAATCAGCATTCGGTTTTGAGAAATATTCCCCATCCGTGCCGTAAGCTCCCCTATGATCCATCGCGGAAATAACAAGAGGTTGCGCGTCCAAAGCATAAAAGGCTTCCTCTTGCTCCAATATCTTTTGAAGCATATAACCCGTTCCACCACCCGGAACATCCTCATCAAGCAAAACAAGTCTGTTGGTTTTAAGAAGGGATTTTGTCAAAAGGTGGCCGGTATCAAATGGGGCTAGAGTCTGAACGTCTATAAGTTCTACTGATATGCCCATCGATTTCAGAATTGCAGTTGCTTCAAGGGCAACCGACACATTCCAGCCATATGTGACAAGTGTGAGATCTGTTCCTTCTGAAATTATTTCAGGAACTCCCAAAGGCACACAATATTCACCAATGTTTTCTGGCAATTTCTCCCTTACATAATACCCCTTCAATGGTTCAATTACCAAAGCTGGTTCATTCCCTTTAAGAAGCATGTTGTAGAAGCCTGCTGCCTGAGTCATGTTTCGTGGCACGCAGATATGAATGCCCCTCATCGAACCAAGTAGCATGCTCATGGGAGATCCCGAATGCCACATTCCCTGCAATTGATGACCACGAGTCCGTATTATCAGAGGAGCAATCTGCCGGCCACAAGTACGGTAATTCAGTGTTGAGAGATCATCTGCCAAAGTTGGAAGTGCATAAATCAGGTAGTCAAGATATTGTATTTCTGCAATGGGTTTAAAACCCCGCAGTGCCAAACCTATCCCCTGCCCAATAATGGTGGTTTCCCTAATACCGGTATCAAAAACACGGTGAAGCCCGAATTTTTCTGATAACCCCTTTGTCTCCTGATTGACCCCACCCAATACTCCGGTATCCTCTCCGAAAGAGAGCATCAAAGGGTATTTTTGCAATAAAAGGTCAAAATTTTGATTTAACAGTTCCGAACCTGTCACCCAAATAGAATCATTGGAATAAGATACCTTGACAATCTCGTCTCCGGAACTAACGACAGTTTTTCCCAATTGGGGAATACTGAAAAGTCTCTCTCCTATCCCCTCAGAAGTTTTGATCCATAAAGCCAATTTCTGATCCTGATCATTCAAAGAAAGGTCTCTCTCAATAGTTCGGTGCAACGCCTTTGCAAAACGGATCAAAGCTTTTCTAGTCGGATAGGCCGCCTTTAACAAAGCTTTCAACTCTCCTGTTTTATTGGATAATGATTCATTGTTGCCTGAGATGGAGGCGACCACTTCCTTCAATGATGTACTTTCCTCTTCAAATCCCGCTAAATATTTCATCCAGGCCTGATCACGGGCTGACTTTGCTTCATTCGATGCCTCTTCTTCAAGCCGGGTCATTGTTTCCAGGTTTGCATAACCCTCAGCAATGATCCACTCCTTGAATTTAACGATAGGATCATAATCCTGCTCCCATTGCAAACGCTCTGCGCTTTTGTACCGCTCATGCGACCCTGAAGTTGAATGCCCCAATGGTTGAGTAAGTTCATCTATGTGGAAAATAACCGGTTGATGCTGCGACCTGCAAAGAGCAATTCCTTCCTCAAATGTTCGAACCAAACAAGGATAATCCCACCCTTTGCATGAATATATTTTACAACCAGGGTCATCTTCGTTGGCTTCAAATCCTTTCAAAGCCTTGGATATACTCCCTTTGGCTGTCTGCAAATCAACAGGAACACTTATCCCATATCCATTGTCCCAAATTGCCACGGCCAATGGAACTTGAAGGACGCAGGCAGCATTGATGGTTTCAAAAAACATTCCTTCGGAGGTACTGGATTCGCCAATGGAGCCAAATGCAACTTCATTGCCGGTAATTTTACCCGTCGTGTGAGGTGCAAATTCGGGATGATCCCTGACAAGTTTGGAGGCTTGTGCCAAACCCAGTAATCGGGGAATTTGCCCGGCAGTGGGTGAAAGGTCGGCCGCCGAATTTTTCATCAATGCAAGATCCTTAAGCTCTCCAGAAGCAGATACGTTTGCCGTTGAATGATGGTTGTTGAAATTCCTTCCGCCGGTCGACGGATTGTTGTCTGTATTCGTATCCCCATAAAGTTGGGAGAAAAATTCAGTCGGGGTCATCATTCCAGCTGCTAGCATAAAGGTCTGGTCGCGGTAGTAACCGGATCGCCAATCCCCATCCTGGTAGCTTTTCACATAGGCAACTTGTGCCAGTTCCTTTCCATCGCCAAATATTCCAAAAGGAGCCTTGCCCAGATGCACCTCTTTTCTTCCAAGTACACTCAATTGTCTGCTAAGGAAGACCAAATAATAATCTCTCAGCACACTTTCTTTTGGGAAACCCGACTGACTTTCAGATACTTTCAAAACCATCAAAACAAATTAAATCATTATTAGCCATGTTCGACTGCTCTGTTTAACGTGAAATCAGGAGATTAGTTATCTAAATAAGGTCACAAAAAAGCCGAAGGTTTTATCCTTCAGCTTTCATGAAAAAATAAATTTCTACAACTATCTTACTCTAAGTTGGTTATCTTGTTTTCCCATAAAGTGGGCCATAGGTATCACAGGCACGGTAGTCGCTTCCCTCTTTGTCCATACCAAAGGCACTCCACAAAGCAGGCCGGAAAATCTTCCCTTCTTCAACATTGTGCATACAGACTGGAATCCTGAGCATTGCAGCCAGTGAGATGAGGTCGGCACCAATATGCCCATAGCTGATCGCTCCATGGTTGGCTCCCCAATTGGCCATCACGCTGTACACATCAGTAAAAGCACCTTTCCCGTTGGTACGAGGAGCAAACCATGTTGTTGGCCAGGTAGGATTGGTTCGTTTATCAAGAACAGAATGTACCTCGTCGGGCAGATCAATGGTCCAACCTTCAGCAATTTGCATCACCGGGCCTATTCCTTTCACCAGATTGACCCTGCTCATGGTAACCGGCATCTCACCTTCTGTTTTGAAATGAGAAGAGTATCCGCCTCCGCGGAAATAGCCTAAATCAGCAGGTGCCCAATCGGTCGCATCCAAACAAGCCTGTGCTTCTGCTTCAGATATTTCCCAGTATGGCTTCATAGTGGACTGACCGTGGTTCTTTTGCTTTCCTGTAGCATCAAGAGTTGTAGAACCTGAGTTGATCAGGTGAATTATTCCACCGGCAGCTTTGCCTGTAAGTTTACGGCCTGTCACACGTTCAACAGAGTCCGGACTCCAGTAGGTTCGTACATCAGAGAATATCTGAGCGGTGTTGGTGAGCAAATGCCCAAACAACATGGAGACACCATTTAATGAATCGTTTTCAGTGGCAAACACAAATGCCTGACGGATGCCGTTCCAATCAAAGGAAGAGTTCAAAATTGCCTCCATAAAATCACCATTAGGCAAATGGTCAGTCCAGGCTCGCTGACCCTGAAATCCGCCTAAAATCGCATTGTGGCCCAGTGCCTCTTCACCGAAACCCAATTCCTTTAATTTCGGATTTCCTACCATCAGATCGCGGGCTGAAAGTGTCATTTTGACCACCATCTCCCATTCCCAGTCCTTTCGTTCTCGCGAAGCCTGACTAGCAGGTTCATTGCCATCAATCCCCTCTTTGCAGTTCTTTTTCACCCAGGCCAGCGCTTTTTTGTACTCAGCAGGGTCGTATATGCCTCTTTCTGCACGACGAACCAATTCCGACATATCAATCACTTCAGTCCGAATACCAAGATAGTCAAGCAAAAACTCCTGATCTACATAAGAGCCGGCTATTCCCATAGACATCCCACCCAAGGATAGATATGACTTGTTTTTCATCTGGGCCACTGCCAGACCGGCCTTTACAAAACGCAAAATTTTCTCCTTGACATCATCAGGAATGGAGGAGTCCTTTTTATCCTGGACATCCTTACCATAAATTCCAAAAGCTGGCAAACCCTTTTGTGCATATCCTGCCAAAGCTGCTGCAAGATAAACTGCCCCTGGTCGTTCAGTGCCATTAAATCCCCATACTGCTTTTGGTAACAGCGGGTCGGTATCCATCACTTCAGTTCCATAACACCAGCAGGGAGAAACAGTCAGAGACACGCCAACTCCCGAACGGGCAAATTTTTCTGCACACAAAGCAGCTTCAGCAACCCCGCCAATGGTTGAGTCAGCAATCACGCATTCGATCTTATCTCCACTGGGAAAACGAAGGTTTTCACTGATCAGCTGAGCTGCTGCCTTAGCCATGTTCATGGTTTGAATCTCAAGGGATTCTCTAACTCCCTGCAACCGTCCGTCAATAACGGGTCTTATCCCAACTTTGGGTAGTTCTCCAATTAATCTGTTTGTAGTCATTTTCTGTTGATTTATTATAATGAGTTAAATGAAATTCATATGAAATAATATCCCCGGTAACCGAATACGCTAGCCGGTAAATCGGTATTCGGTTCACCGATCTTCGACTCCATGCAGCATCTAAAAACAAATTACCACATGAATGAAATGCTAATTTGATTTTTCAAACTTAGATCAAAATGATGACAATTGAAATAGACCGAATTATTAAAAATATGTACAATTCAAACATGAAAAAGTTCAACAACGTATGATCTATAAGATTGTCAGAGTGCAGATCATTACTTCTACAACACTTTTCTTTGAATATCTTTGTGAATAAATTCCCGTTAATTTACAATTCTAAATTATTATGAAATTCTCCAAGGTTCCCGAAAAGGGTGATCCATCCAATGCGGTGCAACAATTTTCAGGATTAAATATCCACCTTTTGTGCTGCAGATTCTGGTGGCTTGTGAACTGGGAAAGTCAAAACATGAGTTTCCCCTTTTGGCGTATTTATTGGAATAAAAGCAGTGGAGGGATGATATCATTTGCAGGAAAAACCATTGTACTTGATCCGGACCAAATCATTTTGATTCCACCATATACTGACTTTTCAAGTAAATTACTGGGAAATATTTTACCCAAATCGGGTTATAATTTGGAAGGTGCCAGGATCGATCAGGATACAGACGAAACTACCCTGATTGCCAAAGGAGCAGTTCTGCACCTCTTTATTCATTTTAATCTGGGCATGCCATTCGACTTTATTTCACCGGAATTATTTTGCTTTAAAGTTGACGACACATTACGCAATGATCTCAATGTACTTTCACAAAATCTCACTCAAACTCCTGATGAATTCTCTGCTGCATCCAGTCTGCTCATATACAAAATCATCATTTTAAGTGTCAGTCAAATATCGGCAACCTATTGGAATCTTACCACGACAGATCAGCGGCTGCTCAACGTTTTAAGAGAAATAGAATCCCATCTGTCTGAAGAACTGACCAACAAACGCCTGGCAGAGATTTCAAAAATGGCCATTAATTCTTTTTCACGACTTTTTAAAGAAGAGATTGGAATGCCTCCCCAACAATTCGTCAGGGAGCGAAGGGTTCAAAAAACAAGCATCATGCTCCACCATACCAACCAGACCATTGACGAAATTGCGCGAATCTCAGGATTTTGTGACAGATGTCATTTAGCCAGAGTCTTCAAAAATTTCACAGGCTATTCCC